>JALZNY010000127.1 GCA_030857525.1 Actinomycetota bacterium | reverse complement strand
GTTGTCAGCCACCTGGTGACGACGGAGATCCCTCCGACGACATCGGCGTGGTGCTCGGTGGGTTCAGGTATCCAAACCTCGGCCGGACGAGCCAGTCCTCGACCACGGACCACGCCTCGTCGGGCGAAAGCGGCGGCTGGGTGGCGCGCGGGGTGGCTGGCGATGCGCACGAAGGCGCCGAGGCTGAGCCAGGGAAGACCGACGCGGATCATCAGCATGCCGTCTGGCCGCTTGGTGGCGGTCGCGGCCATCATCACCGGGTGGCGGGTGGCGGGGCGGGCGGGAGGGAGATGCGGGTCGCGGTGCACGTGGGCCAGCTCCTCCAGCCCGTGCCCGGGGGCATCGGCCGCTACGTCGAGCACCTTCTGCGGGCCCTGCCCGGCACCGGGGTCGAGGTGGTCGCCTTCGCCGCCGGGCCGGAGCCGGCCGCGCTCGCTCGTCACCACCAGAGCCCCTCCTACGTCGACCTCGGGTGGCCGGGCGGGGCGTTGCGCTACGAGGCGTGGCACCGGCTGCGCCGCCCAGCGCTGCGGATCCCCGCCAGCGTCGTGCACGCCACCAGTCTGGCCGTAGCCCCGGCCGGGGACCGTCCTCTGGTGGTCACCGTGCACGACCTCGTGTTCCTGCGCCACCCCGAGCACCTCACCCCTCGGGGTGTAGCCTTCCACCGACGGGGCCTCGAGCTGGCCCGCCGGGAGGCGGCGGCCGTGGTGGTGCCCACCGCCTACGGGCGCGACGAGCTGGTGGCCGAGGGCTTCGACGCCGATCGGGTGCACGTGGCCCACCACGGAGTGCAGGCCCCTTCCCCCTCGGAAGGTTCGGTGCTCGATGTCGCGTCACCTTCGGGTCGGCGAGTGCGTCCACCCTTCGTGTTGTTCGTGGGCACCCTGGAGCCCCGCAAGGGCGTGGCCGACCTGCTGGCGGCCCACGCCGCCCTGCGCGCCTCGCATCCCGAGCTGGGTCTGGTGCTGGCCGGCCCCCAGGGTTGGGGGTCGCCGCCCGACCTCTCGGCGGGCGGGGTCGTGACCCTCGGGTCCGTCGATGACGAGCGCCTCGACGCCCTGTACCGTGCCGCCGTGGCCCTCGCCCTGCCCAGCCGCTACGAGGGCTTCGGACTCCCCGTGCTCGAAGCCATGGCCCGGGGCTGTCCGGTGGTCACCAGCGATGCCGGCGCCCTGGTCGAGGTGGGTGGGGGGGCGGCCACGGTGGTTCCCGTGGGCGACGTCGACGCCCTGGCCGGCGCCCTCGACGCCCTGGTGGTCGACGACCAGCACCGCCACGAAGCCGCTGACGCCGGGCGCCGGCGGGCGGCGTCGTTCACGTGGGCCGCCAGCGCCGCCGCCCACGCGCGCACCTACCAGGCCGTGTGTGCTGCGTCGGGAGCCGTCCGGTGACCCAGGTCCGCCCCCGGGTCGCGCTCGACGTGTCGGCCGTGCCGGCCCGTCCCGCCGGTGCGGGCATCTACGTGCTGCGCCTGGTGGAGGCCCTGGCCGCGGCCGACCAGGTCGATCTCGAGCTGGTGGCCGCGGTGGGCGACGGGCGGCGTTGGGAGAAGGCCGCCCCCGCCGCCAACGTGCACGCGGTGGCCCCCGGGCGCCGTCCCGTGCGCCTGGTGTGGGAGCAGACCCAGGCGCCGGCCCTGGCCCAGCGCCTGGGCGACCTGTGGCACGGGCCCCACTACACGATGCCGCTGCGGGCCGATGTTCCCACGGTGGTTACCATCCACGACCTCACCTTCTTCGATCACCCCGAGTGGCACGAGCGGGCCAAGGTCGTCTACTTCCGCAAGATGATCCGGGCCAGCGCCGAGCGGGCCGACACCCTCGTGTGCGTGAGTCAGCACACCGCCGCCCGCCTCCAGGCCGTGCTGGCGCCCCGGGTCCCCGTGGAGGTCATCACCCATGGGGTCGACCACCGGCGCTTCCAGCCCGAGGACGAGGGTGATCTGGAGCACCTGGCGGCGTTGGGGGTGCGCCAGCCCTTCGTGGCCTTCACCGGCACCCTCGAGCCCCGCAAGAACGTGCCCGCCTTGGTGCGGGCCGTGGCTCGCCTGGCCCCGTCGCATCCCGAGCTGCAGCTCGTCCTGGCCGGGCATCGGGGCTGGGGGGGCGCGGAGGTCGACGCCAGCGTGGTCGCCAGTGGCCTGGGGGAGAGGGTGGTGCAGCTCGGCTACGTGGACGACGACGTGCTGCCGGCGCTGTACCGCCGGGCGGCGGCGGTGGCCTACCCGTCGCTGGAGGAGGGCTTCGGACTGCCCGCCCTGGAGGCGCTGGCCTGCGGGGCGGCGGTGGTGACCAGCAGCGGTTCGGCCATGGAAGAGGTGGTGGGCGACGCCGCCCTGCTGGTACGACCGGGCGACGAGGCCAGCTTGATCGAGGCTATCGAGGCCCTGGTGACGGGAGGGCCTGAGCTCAACAAGCTGCGCGCCGCTGGTCCCGGCGTGGCCGCCGGTCACACGTGGGAGCGCTGCGCGCGCCGCCAGGTGGAGATCTACCACCAGGTCCTGGCCAGTCGGTGATCGCCGTGCTGGCCGGGGGGGTGGGCGCCGCCCGCTACCTCGCCGGCTTGGTGCAGGTCGTCCCCCCGGGTGAGGTCACCGCCGTGGTCAACACCGCCGACGACGTGTGGTTGCACGGGCTGCGGGTGTGCCCCGACCTCGACACCGTCACCTACACCCTGGCGGGTGCCGTCGATGCCGAGCGGGGCTGGGGACTGGCGGGGGAGACGTGGCGGGCGCTCGATGCCCTGGCCCGCTTCGCCGGCGTCGTCCCGGAGGGGTCGACTGCGGGCGCCACCTGGTTCCGCCTGGGTGACACCGACCTGGCCACCCACCTCTACCGCACCGTCCGCCTGGGCGAGGGGGCCGGCCTGGCCCAGGTGACGGCCGAGGTGAGCGCAGCATGGGGAGTCGTCCCCCGGCTCCTGCCCATGACCGACGACGAGGTGGAGACCCGGGTGACCCTGGCCGAGAAGGCCCAGGAGGTCGGCTTCCAGGAGTACTACGTGGCCCGAGGCCATGCCGTGGCCACCTCCGCCGTGCGCTTCGCTGGGGGCGAGGGGGCCCGGCCCGGACCCGGGGTGCTCGACGCCCTGGCCGGGGCCGAGCGGGTGGTGATCGCCCCCTCCAACCCCATCGTGTCCATCGGCCCCGTGCTGGCCGTGCCCGGGGTGGCCGAGGCCCTGGCCGAGCGCCGCCACGACGTGGTGGCCGTGTCGCCCATCGTCGCCGGCGCCGCCCTGCGGGGCCCGGCTGACCGGCTGATGGCCGAGCTGGGACATGAGCCCTCGGTGGTGGGCGTGGCCCGGCTGTACGCGCCGTGGGCGGGGGCACTGGTGGTCGACGAGGCCGACGCCGCCCTCGCCGGCGAGGTGGAGGCGACCGGGCTGCGCTGCATCGTGGCCCCCAGCGTCATGCACGGCCCGGCCGAGGCCGCCGCCCTGGCTCGCACCACGCTGGGCGCCTGAGGCGCCGGGCGTGGGAGCGCTGACGATCCACCCGGTCGGGGGACTACCCGAGGTGGGCCCGGGCGACGTTCTCGCCGCCCTCATCGCCACCGCCTGTGGCGCCTGTGACGGCGGTGACGGGGGGACGGCGCTGGCCGACGGCGACGTGGTGGTGGTGACCCAGAAGGTGGTGTCCAAGGCCGAGGGGAGGGTGGTCGACCTCGACCCCGGCGACCTCGACGCTCGCCGCCGCCTGGTCGAGGCCGAGGCCGTGCGGGTGCTGCGCCGTCGGGGTGAGCTGCTCATCACCGAGACGGCGCACGGCTTCGTATGCGCCAACGCCGGCGTCGATCTGTCCAACGTGGCTCGGGGTCGGGCCGCGCTCCTGCCCGTCGACGCCGACCGCTCGGCCCGGCGCATCCGTGACGGCCTGCGGGCCCGGATCGGGGTGGAGGTGGGCGTGGTGGTGTCGGACACCTTCGGGCGACCCTGGCGGCGAGGGGCCGTCGACGTGGCCATCGGCTGCGCCGGCATCGCCGCCGTGGTCGACCTGCGGGGTAGCACCGATGCGCTGGGGCGCCCCCTGGAGGTGACCGAGGTGGCCGTGGCCGACGAGCTGGCGGCGGCGGCCGAGCTGGTCATGGGCAAGGCGAGCGGCATCCCGGTGGCCGTGATCCGGGGCGTCGACCCGGTGTGGCTACGCGAGTCGTCAGTGCGAGCCGAGGTGGTTCGCCCCCACGGCGAGGACCTGTTCCGATAGGTCGGCATTCGGATCGGGGGGGGTACCTCGACATCTGAAGAAGTTCTGATATCGTGCCATGAATGCGATTGATCGAGCATCCCTTCTCGGACCTCCTTCGACACCCCAAGGTCGTCACCAGCGAGGTCGAGAATGGCGACGTTCTGCTGCGGCGCCGAGACGAACCCGACCTGCGACTGTCCCGGGCCGATCGAGACTCAGATCGAGCCGAAGCCTTCGATGCGGTTGGCCGAGCGCTGCGCAACCTCGCCGTGCACAACCCGACGGCGCTCACCAAGGCGCTGGGCGAGGCGTTTCCGTGGATGGAGTTCCTCTCAGCGGCCGACCGAGGCCTCTTCGTCGACGAGTTCTCCCGCGTGGTGGCGGCGGCTGCCGCGGTTGACAGCTACGGGCCGCTCAGTCAGCTCGTCCGCGAATGGCGAGCGACTGCGGAGGTAGCCGCCGACCCCAAGTTGGCCCGCCGGCTCCGCCGTGCGATCGATGCCGACGGCGACTCGATCGCCGCTCCCGGCGCTTGATCGAGCGGTGCCCAAACGTCGCGAGCGGGTCACGCCACCCCCCACCAGGGCCGGTTGGGACTTCCGCTACGCCACCAGCGACGCCGTCACCGGCTGGGAGAGGGTCTGCGCCAATGCGCCGGCCAACGCGCGCGCCGCATGGGAACGCATCACGAGCGACCCACGGGAGCGGACGGGCCGCCAGCACCCCCTCAAGGGCAGTCTGGGTACCCGCAGCGTCAACGGCGAGACTATGGAGCAATGGCAGTACGAGGTCACTGGCGCAGGCCGCCTGTGGTACTGCGTCGACGACGAGCGCCGTACCGTCTGGCTAACCGACGCCATGCCCGGTCATCCCAAGGCAACCGAGTGACGCAACACGAGCTCAGGTGCGGTCGGCGAACCAGGCCAGGACGGCGGCGGCGCCGTCCTCGAGGGTGGT
>JALZNY010000126.1 GCA_030857525.1 Actinomycetota bacterium | reverse complement strand
TGTCGGAACCGTCGCGTTGTCCGATGCGGTGCGTGGTTGTCGCTCGGTCCGATTCGGTTGGCATGTTGCGCCGGGGAGACTAGGCCACCAACACGCACAGTGGCAAGCACCCCGGTGCTCTCCAGACGCAGCCCGGCTCCGAAGGTGACGAGGTTGGGGGGGGAACGTGGCCCCGAAGGGTCACCACGCCCTCGACGCGACCGAGCCCGTGGGAAGGATCCCACGGGCTCGGTGCAAGTTCTCGGTTGTGCGTCCGCCGCCCCGGGTGACCCGGGTCGGCTGAACGAAGATCAGGTCTGGCGGACCTTCTGCTTGGCGAAGTTCCAGATCGTGTCCGTGGTCTGGTCGACCTTGTGCTTCTCTCGCACGTGGTTGGCCACCTTGGACTTCAACTCCTCTTCACTTCCTGCTTTGCCTGACCACCTGCAGGCATGGTCGGCATCCCTTCACCTGAATTCGTAGGCCATGACCTTCCTCCTTCTTGGAGTCGTGTGTCTTGAGGCTACCCGCGGAGTGCAGGTGCTACCCGTCGGTCCCGTCCTAGCGGCTGCGGCTGCTGCGGCTGCCACCGGTGGTCAACGCACCTCGTCCACCGGCGCCCACCTGGCCCTTGGACAACAGGCCCTTGAGGGCGGTGTCCATGGCCACCACGTCGGCGAGGATATCGTTCACCACCCCGCGGATGGGGCCGGTCTGGTTGGCGATGGCCCGCACACCGATGAGGACCGTGCCCAAGGTGAAGCTCACATTCCTCAGCGTGGCCGCGATGGTGATGAGGTACCCCGCCAGCGCGGCGACCACGAGGAAGACGCCGATAAGCGTCACGATCGTTGCTGCTCCCATTTTTCGTTACCTTTCCTGCTCGGCGGACGACATCGTACGTTCGGATGCGGAAGCGGAGCGCCTCACAGGAGGCGATCCAGGGCCGCCCCGTAGCGGCCCACGTTCTGTCGGGCGACGCCGGTCAGCTCCCGGGTCTTGCCCAGCCGGGGCACCGCGTCGAGCGTCCCGGTGAGCTTCACGCCGTGGTCGAGGATGTCGTCGGCGTAGGACTTGATCTCGAACACCGGTCGGAGCACCCGGTTCAACAACATGATCACCACCGGGATGACCACCAACAAGAGCAGAATGTTGCCGATCCACCACCAAGCCATGCAGTTCCCCCCTCATTCGCCACCAGCCGCAGGTCGGCCGGTGCACTTCGCCGGAGTATAGGTCGCGGCAGTATAGAGGGGCCATGAAGGTCACCATGCTCCTCGCCGACGCCGCCCAGGCCGTGGGGGGCAAGCTCTTCATCCTGGGCGGGGGTTGGTCGGTGACGGGTCCGGGGCCGGCGCCGATGGCGATGGCGATCAAGATCGAGGTGCCGTGGGACCGGACCAACCAGCGTCACCACTGGGCCCTCAACCTCATCGACCAGGATGGCCGGGCAGTACTGGTGACCGGGTCCGAGGGGGAGCGACCGGTGCACATCGCCGGGGACTTCGAGGTCGGCCGCCCGGCCGGGCTGGCCCAGGGCACGCCCATCGACCTCCCGCTCGCCATCAGCATCGGGCCCCTGCAGCTCCCGCCGGCGACCCGCTGCGTGTGGCAGCTCGCCATCGACGGCGAGGCCGACCCCCTCTGGCAGGTGGCCTTCAGCGTGCGGGGGACCTGACCGATAAGAGCGCCCACCGCCGCCAGGGGACGCACGGCCACGCTAAGTGGTGGTCGGCCAATGCCACTGCCGGACCGATGTTGCGCGCGCTCCGTCACATTTCGCTCGGTACCTCTTCGTCGGCATCTGACGCCCGCTGGTCGATCCGGTCGGCTGGGGCCTGGCCCGAGTCGACCTCGTCGAAGGTCCAGTCGGGCTGCTTGCCCAGATGGGCCTCGTCGAGCACGGCCCGGTCGCCGTCGAGGTCGACGATGGCCGTCACGAGCTCAATCTCGGCCGGATCGCCCGAGGCGTCGGCGTGGGCCCGGACCTGGTCGGGGAACAGGGCCAGGATGCTCTCGACCACCCTTTGGTGCTGGGTGGCCAGGTAGCACCGGGCGCTGTCGGCCACCGTGGCCAGCTTGTCCTGCACCAGCGCCAGGTCGTGCTCGTCGCCCGCCGACCGGCGGAGGCGGTCGAGGCGCTCAGCCAGCTCACGCCCATCCTGCTTGCACGGCGTGCACTGGCCGCAGGACTCCACGGCCAGGAAGCGTGAGACGCCGGCGGCCACCGCCACCAGGTCGGTGGCGTCGTCGTAGACGATGAAGCCGGCGGAGCCGAGGCCGGCACCGGCCGCCTCCATGGCCTCGTAGGTGAGGGGGGTGTCGAGCCGGGACTCGGGCAGGAGGGGGTTGGCCACACCGGACATGACCGCCACCACCTTGCGCCCGGGCTGGGGGCCCCCTCCCACCGCTTCGATGACGTGGCTCAACGGGGTTCCCATGGGGAACTCGCCCACCCCGTGACGGCGGGTGCGCCCGGTGATGGTGCACACGATGGTGCCGGGCGATTCGGGCGTGCCCACCGAGCGGAACCAGTCAGGGCCTTCGGCCAGGATGGCACCCACGTTGGCCAGGGTCTCCACGTTGTTGACCAGCGTGGGCGCCGCCGGGGTGGGGTTGTCGGGGCTGGCCATGGTGACCTGGGCGGCCGTTTCCTGGTCGCCGCCCACCTCGTCGACCCCGTGGCGGAAGGGCGGGGCGATGCGGGGGAAGGGCCGGCGACCGTCGATCACCTCCAGCAGCGCCGTCTCCTCCCCGTAGAGGTAGTGGCTCGGGCCCTCCACCACCGACAGCTCCACGCCGTCGTCCCATCCCTGGGCGCGCACCTCGGCCATGGCCTCGCGCACCCGGCGGACCTCGGTCTCGAAGGACGCCTTGAGGGCGATGACGATCCGGTCGGCCCCGATGGCCGATGCCGCGATCAGGGCCCCCTCCAGCACCCGGTAGGGGTTGGCCCGCAGGATGGCCCGGTCCTTGAAGGTGCCGGGCTCGCCCTCGGCGGCGTTGACCACCACGGTGGGAGGCACGCTGGCCGACAGGCTCTCGGCGACGGTGCGCCACTTCACCCCGGTGGTGAAGCCGGCGCCGCCCCGTCCCCGCAGGCCCGACGCCTCGATGTCGTCGATCACGCCGATGGGGCCGAGCCGTCGGGCGGCGTCGAGGCCGCGCCCACCACCGGCGTCGACGTAGTCCTGGAGGCGTACCACGGGCTCAGGGTCGAGGACACGAGGCTGATCCATCGGATCGACGCTACCCATCGACCACCTCCACCATCGAGGACAGAACCTGTCCGCCGTGCTTCCTAACGTGCGGGTACGACGACCACAGGAGGCGCCATGACCATCGACTGGACCCACGAGCTGGTCGAGCAGCTCGAATGGCACTGGCTCGAGCAGCTCCGGCCCCGGCTGGAGGGCCTCGGCGACGACGAGTACCTCTGGGAGCCGGTGCCCGGGTGCTGGAACCTCCGGCCCCGAGCGGAGGCCACCACTCCGATGGCCGCCGGTGCCGGGGGGACGGTGGCCGACTTCGCCCTGCCCGAGCCGGTCCCGGCCCCGCTCACCACCATCGCCTGGCGCATGGGCCACGTGTCGGTGGGGATACTGGGGACCAGGGCGGCGAGCCATTTCGGTCACGCCCCGATGAGCTACTTCGGCACCGACTGGCCCCTGACGGCCTCTGGCGGCCTGGCCCTGCTCGACGCCACCTACGAGGCGTGGATGGGCGGCGTGCGCAGCCTGGATGCCGAGGGACTGGCCCGACCGTGCGGGCCCGCCGAGGGCGAGTGGAGCGACCGCTCCTTCGCCACCCTGGTGCTCCACATCAACCGCGAGGTCATCCACCACGGCGCCGAGATGGCGCTGCTGCGCGACCTCTACCAGCACCGGGACGACCTGGGCGCCGGTGGGGCCAGGTGAGTCCCCTGACCAGGGGTCGGTTGGCCCAGGCGTCGGCCGGGCCGGCCACGGGCGAGCGGGTCGAGGAGATCGTGAGGGTCGGTGGCGTGGTGGTCAACCAGATCCTGAGCGGCCGTCTCGACGCCGCCGCCGACTACCTCCAGGACCACGCCGAGCTGGCCGTCGTCCTCGCCGGTGGCGCGCTCGTGGAGGTCAGGGGTGACCGCCTGGACCTGGCGGCCGGCGACTGGGTGCTCCTGCCCGCCGACACGCCGCACCGCCTGGTCTCGACCCAACCGGGCACGAGCTGGCTCACCATCCATCTCCCTCCGACCCACGAGGGGCCCAGGCGAGCGGTGCGCCGGTAGGCCGTGCCGGCCTTGCATCGTCGTCAACTCGCTGGTCGGGCCAGCTCACTGACGGGCCAGGATAGGCTAGTAACGCTAGACAAGGCCTGGCTAGGGCGGATAGACTTATACTACGTGAAGCGGCCAGCGCTGATCGAGAAGATCGGAAGAGCGGCGAGGGCCACCGACCTCTCGTGGGACATGGCCCGGGAGGGACAACGCCACGAGATCTGGCGGTGTGGGACCGAGGGTGTCCATCCCACGCCACCGTCAGATCAACGAGCGCACCGCCGAGGGCATCGTCAAGGACCTGGAGGACGAGTTGGGACGTCGGTGGTGGCAATGAGCGAGCACCCGACCTACGGGGCGGTCTGTGACCGCAGCGGTAGCTGGTGGGCCATCTCCGTGCCCGAGCTGCGCGGCGTGCGTACCCAGGCCCGCCGGCTGGACCAGGCCGAGGCCATGGTCCGCGAGGCGATTGCCCTCATGCTTGACGTGCCTGAGGACTCCTTCGATGTCGTTCTCTCTCCCCACCTCCCGGAGAGGACCGAGCTCGCCGTCGATGAGCTACGCCGTCGCAAGGGCCAAGCCGATGCGGCCCAGCGGGCCGCCAGCGAGGCTGCGGTAGCGGCGGCGGAGGCGCTGGTGGGTGCCGGGCTCACGGTCCGCGACGCCGGCCGGGTACTCGGGGTATCGCACCAGCGGGTGGCTCAGCTCTTGGGGGACCGGAAGCGTTGAGAGGCGCCGGGCCGCCGACAGCTGCGGCTCAACCGCTGAGCAGAACGGCGAGGCCTCGGTCGAGACGGCACCGCAGCTCGTGAGCGCCTGAGGCGACGGCGCTGACCATGGTGGCGCCCCCGGGCAGATCGAGCACGGCGGCGTCGGGCCCGAGGGAGCGGCCCGACGGTGGCCGCGAGCTCCCGGTTGGGTCGACCACCACCACCATGC
>JALZNY010000125.1 GCA_030857525.1 Actinomycetota bacterium | reverse complement strand
CACCCGGACCAGCCGGCCGAGGGTGGTGCAGCGTCGCCGGTAGGCCTCGACCACGGCGGGCTGGCCTTCGGGCGACGACAACGTCGAGCACCAGCGGTCGAGGTGGACCAGCCACGAGCCGAGGAGATCGTCGCGTTCGACCGGGCGCCCGGCCAGGTCCTCCAGGTAGACGGCCCCGGCCACGCCGGCGCTGCCTCTGCTGGAACTGTGGACGATCGGTGTCGCTGAGCGACCTCGATCGTCCACAAATGCCGGGGCCGAGCCCGGTCGGGGCCCGGGCCCGAAGGCGAGGAGGGCCAGTCGCCCGGCGTAGAGGGCGCTGAGGAAGGAGGCGACGAGGACGCCGGCGGCCAGCCAGGCGCCGCTGTGGGCGGCGGCGGCCAGGATGTCCTCCTTGGAGCGGGCCGCGCCCAAGGGGGGGACGGCGGCCAGGGCCAGGGCGCCCACGGCGAAGGTGGCGGCGACGAAAGGCAGCGCCCGACCGAGACGCAGCGAGCGCAGGTCGAGGGTGCCGGCGGAATGCAGGGCGACGCCGGCCCCGAGGAACAGCAGGGCCTTGAGGGTGGCGTGGGTGACCAGGTGGGCGCCGGCCGCGGCGGTGGAGCCGGCGCCGACAGCCACCAGGATCAGGCCGTACTGGGCCGACGTCGACGCGGCCAGGGCCCGCTTGAGGTCGGTCTGGACGCTGGCCACCATGCCACCGGCGATGGCCGTGGCCAGACCCAGGCCGGCGACCGTCGTCGGCAGCCAGGGGACGGCGTCGAGCAGGGGGACGGTGCGGGCAAGGACGTAGGCGCCGGCCGCCACCATGGTGGCCGAGTGCAACAGGGCGCTGGCCGGGGTGGGCCCGGCCATGGCCGAGAAGAGCCAGGGCGAGAACGGGAGCTGGGCCGACTTGGCCGCGGCGGCCAGCAGGAGACCGACAGCCACCACCTGGGCCGGCCAGCCGCTGAGTTCGCCGAGGGCCTCGAAGTCGGTCGAGCCGGCCACGGCGAGGGTGACCCCGGCCGCGGCCACTAACCCCAGGTCGCCGGTACGGGTGGCGAGAAAGGCGTGCAGGGCCAGCGGTGGCGCCTCCGGATCACGCCAGTCATGGGCGATCAGGGCCCACGAGGCGATGCCCACCAGCTCCCAGGCCACGAGCAGGGTGAGCAGGTTCGACGCCGCCACCAGCACCAACATGGCGCCCACAAAGGCGAGGAGCAGGGCAAGCAGGCGAGCCAGGCCCGCGTCGCCGGCCATGCTGGCGGCGGCGTAGGTAATGACCGGAAGGGCGACAGCGGGGACGAGCACCACCATCACCGCCCCCAACCCCTCCACATCGAGCGCGAGGGAGAGGGACTCACCCCACCGCCACGCGCCGGAGGCCCCAGTGGCCGCCGCCCATACGCCCACGCCCAAGGTGGCGCCGCTCCCGGCCACAGCCAACGGCAGCAACCACGTACGCGGCGGGCGTGCAGCGAGCACGGAGACGGCGGCAACCAGCGGCACGAGCAGCAGCAGCCAAGTCACGGACTCAGCTCGCCTGCCATGTTCTGACCCCACCAACGGTTGCAATAGCGACCGCTGACGCGGTCAGAACGGAATGAATGGTCGCCGGGAGGGCCGGCCGCCGGCCACGAAAGCCGCCGAAGGCGGCCGGCCCTGGATGGCGGCCCAAGCGAGCGAAGCGAGCCAGATGAGTGGTGAGAGCGGAGGGTGCCGGCTCCGCCGGCGCCCGGAGCACGATCAAGCTCGGCCGAACGGAGTGGAGCGAAGCGAAACGAGTGAGGTCGAAGGTCATGAGCGGAGCGAATGAAGTGACTCGGTCATGTCGGCCTGGCGGGTGCGAAAGATGCCGATGACCAGGGCGAAGCCGAGCGCCGCCTCTATGGCCATGACGGTCATGACGATGACGGTGAGGAGCTGGCCCTTGGGGGCGCCGGCGCCGCTCATGGCCCACAGGGCGACGGCGGCCAGCATGGCCCCGTTGAGCATGAGCTCGATGCCCATCATGATCATGACGAAGGTCTGCTGCGACAGGGCGCCGTAGACGCCGATGCCGAACAGGGCGGCGCTGACCACGAGCAGGAAGGGCAGCTCCATCAGTGCTCCATCCCCCCGTGGCCGGCGTGGCCGCCCCCGTGGCCCATGTGGCCGGTGTGCATGGCGGATGGGTCGGGCTCGGCGGCGGAGGGGGGTGGTGCGTCCGGATCCAACGGCGGGGGGAACGAACCCTCCTGGGCGTCGCCGAAGCGGCCGCGCTTGGCGGCGATGGCGATGGCGCCGATCATGGTGGCCAGCAGGGTCACGCCGGCGAGCTCGAAGATGAGCATGGAGTCGCCCAACAGCTCCCGTCCCAGCTCGGCCGTCGGTTCGGCGTCGGGGGCGACGGGCCGGTCGGGAAAGTCGGCCACCAGCCCGACGAAGGCCAGACCGGCGAAGGCCACCACACCGGCGATCTTCGCCGTGCCGTGCTGGTGGACCATCGACATGGGGTTGAGGCCGGCCGGGTTCATCATGAACATGACCATGAACGCGGCCATGATCGTCATCTCGCCCGCCATCATGAGCACCAGCACCAGGCCGAGGAAGCGGGCGTGCATCGCCACCATGACCAGCCCCACCCCGGCGAAGGAGGCCAGCAGCCAGTAGGCGGCCCGCACCATCGAGTCGGTGCGGAACACCAGCCAGGCCGCGACCACGCTGCCCCCGCCGAAGACCCAGATGGCCACGTCGACCAGGCCTGAGTCACTCACAGGGCCAACGCTCCCGAGGCGAAGACGTCAAGTAGGGCGAGGGGGATGAGGACGGCCCAGGCCACCACCACGAAGCGCTCCAGGCGGATGCGGGCCACCCGGTGGCCCACCCCGACCACGATCGCCAGCAGGGCGAGGGTCTTGAGCGCCATCCACACTCCGCCGGGCAGGACCGGCCCCTGCCAGCCGCCGAGAAAGACCGCCGCGCCCATCACGGCCACGGCTACCAGGACGAAACGCCGGGCCAGGGCCCAGGCCAGGCGGTCGGGTCCCGACACCTCGGCCGTCGTGCCGCCGGCCAGGTCGGCACCGTCGGACATGCCGAGCGGTCCCCAGAAGGAGAGCCCGGTGCCGGCGACCAGGAAGAGGGGGAGGCCCAGGGGCTGGCGCACGACGTTCCACAGGCCCTGCTGGGACTCCACGATGGCGCCCACCGAAAGCGACTCGGCCGGCAGGGCGGCGGCGATGAGCACCAGCGCCAGCGGCATCTCATACGACAGGGCCAGGGCGACGAAGCGGTAGCCCCCCACCAGGGGGAAGGGGGAGTTGGCCGACCAGCCGTGGAGGTAGGCGCCCACCATGACCACGGCCATGGCCGCCCCGAACAGGACGATCCCGTCGTCGACGTCGGCCACGGCCACGCCCGGAGTGAAGGGGACCGTGGCTAGGGCCACCGCGGCCATGCCGGCGAGCAGGGCGGGGGCCAATGCCCACGTCTGGGCGTCGGGTCGCTCGGTGGTGGAGCGACGCATACGGGCGAGCAGGGCAGCTTCTCGCCAGGGGCCGGTTGCCAGCTCGGCCGGGCGGAGGCGCCGTCCCCCCACGAGCGCACCGGCGCCGGCGTCGAGCACCGAAGCGGCGTAGGCGCCGACGACGAGCACGGCGCCCACGAGCATCAGGGCGGGAAGGGGGTCGGTCCAGCTCACGATGTCGCCGCCTGATCTCGGTGGCCGTGCCTCCCGCTGCCACCCGGGCCGCCGGTCCCGGCGGGTACCCCTGCGTGGACGCGAGCCGGAGTGAACGCAGCTTCTTCCAGGTCGAGATCAAGGCTGGCGATGGTGGCCACGGCGTCGCCCCACTCCATGCCGTCCACCAGCTCGGGGACCAAGGCGACCAGGGCGGCCGAGGGAAGGGCCTGACCGGGAACCAGCGCGCCTCGGGGCCCTTCCACCGGCCATCCCGGGGCCCGCTCACGATCGCCCGCTCGCTCGGCCAGGGCCAGGGCCTGGGTCGCCTCGGCCACCCGCTGACGAAGGCGGGCCCGGGCATCGCCTGGGGCGTGCACCACTGGCTCGAACTCGAGGTCGGCGTAGGCGGGGTCGTTCGTGCGGGCGTCGGTTTCGAGGCCTGACGCCCGCACGACCGGACCACCGGTAAGCCCGGGTGGCTTCCCGTCCGCTCGCGCCTGGTCGATCACGGCGGGATCGATGATGCCGACACCCGACGTGGCCGCGGCCAGTCCCCGGTCCCGTCCGATGCGACGGGCCAGTGCCTCCACCGCGGAGCGATCGGCCGGGGTGAGGGAGCGGGCCAACACCAGCACCCGTCGACCTCGCGCGTTCAACCCGTGCAGGCGCAGCGTTCGGGCCAGCCAGACGAGGTGGTGGCGGGCCCGGGCGATCTCTAGGGCGGCGACCGTCGTGGGGGAGGTGAGGGCGTGGAGGAAGGGGTCGGTGGCGAGGGGACCAACGGCCGGGTCGCCCGGCCAGGACCGGTAGGGATTGTCGCCCACAGCGAGGCCCCGGATCACATCGCCTTGGAGGCCGAGGTGCAGGACCAGGCCGGGGGGCAACGCCGGGAAGAGGGGTCCGACGTGGAGGGGGAGCTGGTCGAGCATGAGGCCGTCGGGGTCGGGCACCTGCTCCGCCATCGGCCGCCCGTAGGGAACGCCGCCCATCATGCCCTCGCCTCCGTGACCATAGGGACCCATACCCCGCCAGTTGTTGGCGTCGATGTCGGGCAGCGCCGGGGGATCTGAAGGTCGCTGTCCGGTGAGCAGGTCGGCGAACGCCTCTCGCAGGGGGCCGGCGTCACCGGGCCTGGCGGTGATCACGTCGGGGAACGCGGCCAGCAGGTCTTCGTCGTCATCGTGATGGCTGACTGGCCACCAGAGCGTGGCCCTCGGTCCGGGGAGCTGATCGTGGACGACGAGGGCGGGATGGAGCAGGGCTCGGGTCAGGCGCCCGACGATGACGAGGAGGACGGCGGCACGGGGGCTGTCGACGACCCGCACGCCGGGGAGGAGCCACAGCTCGTCGGCGGCCTCCCGGCCGCCCACCCCCACGACGGGGAAGACGGGGACGTCGGCCCGACCGGCGGCCGCGGTCAGGAGGCCCACGACAGCGCCCCTTCGCGCCAGGCGTAGAGGATGCCGAGGAGGAGGATGGCGATGAACATGAGCATCTCGACCAGGGCGATGGCCCCCTCCTCGACGAAGACGACGGCCCAGGGGTACATGAAGACCATC
>JALZNY010000124.1 GCA_030857525.1 Actinomycetota bacterium | reverse complement strand
CCGCTGGCTACCTGCTCGACGGCTTCCCCCGCACCCTTCCCCAGGGCCAGGCCTTGTTCGAGGTGCTGGGAAAGCGGGCCCTCGACGTCGCCGTCGAGCTCCACGTGCCCACCAGCGTGGTCCTACCCCGCCTGGCGGCCCGACGGGTGTGCCAGGACTGCGGGGCGACGTCTCAGGCTGGTGCCGACGACCCCGAGACCACGCGCTGTCGCCTCTGTGGAGGCACGGTGGGGCGGCGCAACGACGACACCGACGAGGCCATCCAGCGCCGCCTGGCCACCTACGACCAGGAGTCGGGGCCGCTGCTGGAGTGGCTCGACAGCCTCGGTCTCCTGGTGCGGGTCGACGGCGTGGGTGAGCCCGACGCCGTCCACCACCGCCTGCTGGATGCGGTAAGCGACCGGGTGCCCGCCATCGACCAGGCCGGCGGCTAGCTCCCGCTGGGACTGCCCGGCTGACGCCGGGCCTTAGACCATCGCCGGGCTGCGGCGGTCGTCGTCCTGCGCTACGTCCTGGCGCCGTTCACTGACCCGCCGGGCCGCCTTGGACACCCGGGCCATGTAGCGCAGCACACGCCCTCGCGCCTCTTCGGCGTCGGGGCTCAGACCCTCGACGGACTCCAGGCCCCAGTGGCGGAGCACGACCGGGGCCAGGATGCGGTCGTAGTGGTTGGCGAAGTCGTAGATGCCGGCCTTGGCGATGGCCCGGGCGTGGGCCCCGAAGTTGGGGATGCCGGTGCCGGGCATGGCGAAGCCCCGCACCTGGCGATCGATGGCCAGCACGACCGAGGAAGGATCGACCTCCATCGCCGCCGAGGTGACGTCGCGGTAAAAGACATGGTGGAGGTTCTCATCACCCGCCACCCGGGCCATGATCTCTCGACCGCGTCGATCTTCGAGCAGACGCCCGGTGTTGCCATGGGAGATGCGCGTGGCCAGCTCCTGGAGGGTGACGTAGACCAGGCCGTCGACCACGGACTCGGGCTCGGGCACCTCGCCCCGGCTCACCTGGGCCATCCGGCCCCGCTCCAGCGCGACCGGGTCGACGCTGCGGGTCACCGTGAGGTAGTCGCGGATGACGATGGCGTGGCGCCCCTCCTCCGCCGTCCAGCGCCTCGACCACGCCCCCCAGGCATCGTCGACACCGAAGAGGCCGTCGATGGTGCGGAAGTAGTGCGGGAGGTTGTCCTCGGTCAGGAGGTTGACGAACAGGGCGCTGCGCACGGCTTCGACCATGGGGGCCTGCGACGGGTCCCACTCCTCGCCCTCCTCGAAGTCGCGCCCGAGGCTCCACGGCACCATCTCGTGGGGGAACCACTCCCGGGCGTTGGCCAGGTGGCGTTCGAGGAGCTCCTCGGCCACCGGGGAGAGCTCGTTGAGCAGGGCGACGTCGCGATCCATGCCGACATCCTACCGACCAGTAGGTAGGTCAGGCAAGGGTGCCTGGATCTCCTGGCAACGGTGCAGCCCTCAGCGCCGGGCGGTGATGACGACGACGACGGCGGCGGCGGCAGCCACTCCTCCCGCCAGGCGGCGGTGGGTGGTGAAGCAGAGCTGCGGGCTCGAGGACGTGGCCTGGTCGTCGAAGATGCCGTGGGCCCCGTGATCGCCAGGGACCGGCTCCCAGAGGTTGTCGGGACGGTCACCCTCGGGCCGCTCACCTTCGCGGGCCACGTCGAGCTGCTGGGACTCGTATCCGGTGCGGGCCAGGTAGCGGTCGAGCAGGCCGGGCACGAGCTTGTTGGCCCAGATGGTTCCCACCGTGGGAAAGCCGACGTGCACCTCCCGTCGGGGGTGCGTAGCCGCCCACAGGATGGCCCGGGCCGCCACCTCGGGCTGGTAGATGGGAGGTACCGGCTGGGGGTGGTGGGAGAGACGGTTGCGCACCCACCCGAACTGGGGGGTGTTGATCGCCGGCAGGTGGACCATGGTCACCTTGAGCCCGAGCCGGTCGTGGACCAGCTCGCAGCGCAACGAGTCGACGAAGCCTCGGATGGCATGCTTGGAACCGCAGTAGGCGGCCTGGAGGGGAATCCCCCGGTAGGCCAGGGCGGAGCCCACCTGGACGATGGTGCCGGCGTTGCGAGGACGCATTCGGGCCAGGGCCGCCAGGATGCCGTTTACGCTACCCAGGTAGGTGACCTCGGTCACCCGCTTGACCTCGGCGGCCTCGAGCTCGTGCACGGGCGAGAAGACCGAGGTCATGGCGTTGTTGACCCAGACGTCGATGGGACCGAGCTCCTCCTCGAAGACGCCCGCGGCTCGATCGATCGCCTCGGCGTCGGCCACGTCGACCAACGCGGTCACGGCCCTGACCCCCGATCCTCGTGCCTCCTCGGCCGCCGCCTCCAGACCCTCGTGGTCCCGGGCGATCAGCCCGACATGGGATCCGGCCCGGGCGAAGGCTCGCGCCGTGGCCCGGCCCACCCCTGCTGAGGCCCCGGTGATGACGACGACGGGAGCGGACATGGCTCCGCTGTTACCCAGTCGTCGAAGGCGTGACCCCCTCGCTGTCGTGACCCCCTCGTGTGAGCAAAGCTGTCGCCCATGGGACCACTGGTACGAGCAGCGGTGGAGGGTGCAGCGGCCGGAGCGGTGGCCACGGTGCCCATGAGCGCGGTCATGCTGGTGGCGCAGCGTCGGGGTGACATGGGGACCCAGCCGCCCGAGCGGGTGGCCGAGGAGGCGCTGGGCCATGCCGGCCTCGACGACACGTCGGAGGGATCCCAGAACCTCGCCGCATCGCTCGCCCACCTGGCCTTCGGCGCCGGGGGCGGCGCCTCCTTCGCCTTGTTGCGTCGCCGGCTCGACCTCCCGCTACCGGCGGCCGCCCAGGGGGCCGTGTTCGGGCTCGGGGTGTGGGCGCTGAGCTACCAGGGGTGGATCCCCGCCCTCGGCATCCTGCCCCCGGCCGACGACGACCGTCCGGATCGACAGCTCACCATGATCGTCGCTCACCTGGTCTACGGCAGCGTGCTCGGCGCCGTCAACGGTGGGCTAGGCGCGAGTAGGTGGGTGTGGCGAAAGGGCGGTGCCGGGTAGCGGTGGCGCGACCGACCAGCGGACGTCGTGGCCCGAGGGCCAGCGACAGGAGGAGAAGCGTCGTGGCCCAGGAGATGCAGGGCAGGAAGGTGGCCTTCGTGGTCGCCAACGAGGGTGTCGAGCAGCCGATACCTTCCCCGTCGACCGACCCGTGGGCGAGGCCGACGTGGACGACTATGTCGGCCTCGTCCTGCCCGGGGGCGTCGCCAACCCCGACCGGCTCCGGACCGATCCCGGGGCCGTCGCCTTCATACGGGGCTTCTTCGAGGCGTCCAAGCCGGTGGCCGTCATCTGCCACGGTCCGTGGACCCTCGTGGAGGCCGACGTCGTGCGGGGCCGGACGCTCACGTCGTGGCCCAGCGTGCAGACCGACCTGCGCAACGCCGGCGCCACCTGGGTCGACCAGGAGGTCTGCGTCGACGGCGAGCTGGTGAGCAGCCGTCGTCCCGACGACCTCCCCGCCTTCTGCGCCACCATCGTGCGGGTCATGAGCGAGAAGAGCCCGGCGGGGGTGACGACGGGCTGAGGGGCCAGACCGCACCTTGGTGCCGCCGGTAGGTTCGACGCGCTGTGGGCCACTACTTCGACCCCGATCCCACCGTCGTCTCCCAGCCCAAGCAGGTCCGCCTCTCGCTGCCCGGCGTGGCGGTGGAGCTCACCACCGACCGGGGCGTCTTCGCTCGCGACGGCGTCGATCCCGGCACCCGCTTCCTGCTCCTCGAGGCACCTCCGCCGCCGCCCGAGGGCGATCTGCTCGACTTGGGCTGCGGCTACGGTCCCATCGCTGTGACCCTGGCCCTGCGCTCCCCCGATGCCACCGTGTGGGGCGTCGACGTGAACCGCCGGGCGCTGGCGCTGACGGCGGCCAACGCCGAGGCCGCCGGGGTAGGCAACGTGCGGGCCTGCCTGCCCGCGGAGGTTCCCGACGACGTGCGCTTTTCCGCCATCTGGGCCAACCCTCCGGTGCGCATCGGCAAGCTGGCGCTCCAGGCCCTTTTGTGGCAGTGGCTGGATCGGCTCACTCCCGAGGGCCAGGCTTGGCTGGTGATGCACAAGCACCTGGGCGCCGACTCGCTGGTGCGCTGGCTGGCGGGCGAGGGGTTCCCCACCGAGCGCCGCCGCTCCCGGCGCGGGTACCGCCTGCTGGAGGTCCAGGGCCGGGCGGGGCCGTGACGGCCGGTGGGGCCCGGAGCCTCGGCGACACCGAGATCAAGCGCCTCAACCGGCACTGGCGTCAGCAGACCACCGGTCGGATCGCCCTGCTGCTCGACTCGGTCCAGACACCGTTCAACGTGGGGGCGATCGTGCGCCTGGCCGCGGCGGAGCGGGCGGAGCACCTCTACCTGGCCGGGGCCAGCCCCACACCCGATCACGTGAAGTCGAACAAGACGTCGTTGGGCACCCAGCGCTACCTGTCCTGGACCACGTATGAGACCAGTGCCCAGGCCAGCGAGGCTGCTCGCGACGCAGGGTTCTTCCTCCTCGGCCTGGAGCTGGCCGAGGGGTCGCTCCCTCTCCACGAGGTTGCCCTGCCCGCCGACGTCTGCATCGTCATCGGCCACGAGGATCGAGGCCTGTCCCCGGCGACCCTGCGCCTGTGCGACGCGGTGGCCTTCATCCCGCAGTTGGGCAAGGTGGGTTCGCTCAACGTGGCCCACGCCGCGGCCATCGCCGTGTACGAAGTTCGCCGTCGGGAGTGGGCCGCAGCCGACTGACGCACTGCGCTATGGCACCAGGGTGAACCCCTGATCGGCGAAGTCATCGTCGTAGGCGAAGGCAGAGGAATTTGATGACGGCGGTGGGTGGGGCACCGTTCAGATGCGGGTGGGGTCGACGGCCACCCGCAGGCGACCGGGCGGGCGGGGCACCGACGCCAGGGCGTCGCACAGGGTGAGATGGTCGGCGGCTCGGACCAGCCACCGCCCGGCGGCCGGGCCCAGGACCTCGACGTCGCTGCGCCCGGCCAGTCCGTCGACGAACTTCTCCGCCGGTGCACCAGACACCACCGCCAGGGCCTTGGCCGGGGGGAAGCCCAACGCCTTTCGGCGGGCGTCCTCGGCCCGGGCCACCCGGGCCGGATCGGCGTGCAGGGCGGCCTGGACCACCTCGTGGCCGGGCAGCCGGGTCTGGAGCACCAGTCGTCCCCCACCGGCCTTGCCGCCCAGGTGG
>JALZNY010000123.1 GCA_030857525.1 Actinomycetota bacterium | reverse complement strand
GAACGCCGAGAACCGCTTCACCGGATGGCACGACGTTCCCCTCACCGAGCTGGGGCGCCGCGAAGCGGTCCGAGCCGGACAGCTCCTGGCCGACGCCGGCATCGCCATCGACGTGGCCCACACGTCCCTCCAGCAACGGGCCATCACCACGGCCAACCTGGCCCTGGAGGAGGCCGGTCGCCTGTGGGTCCCCCAACACCGGCACTGGCGGCTCAACGAGCGCCACTACGGCGACCTGCAGGGTCGCGACAAGGCCGAGACGGCGGCGCGCTACGGGGACGACCAGGTGCAGGTGTGGCGGCGCAGCTACGACGTGCCCCCGCCGCGGGTGAGCGACGACGACGCCCGCCACCCCCGCCACGACCCCCGCTACGCCACCCTGGCCCCCGACCTGCTCCCCGGCGGCGAGTGCCTGGCCGACGTGGTGATCCGCATGCTCCCCTACTGGCACGATGTGATCGCCGGCGACCTGCTCAGGGGCCATCGGGTCCTGGTGGCGGCGCACGGCAACAGCCTGCGGGCCCTGGTCAAGCACCTGCGCCAGATTCCCGACGACGAGATCCCCAGCCTGGAGATCCCCACCGGGATCCCCCTGGTCTTCGAGCTCGACACCGAGCTCCAGCCCACCCATTTCGACTACCTGGGCACCGCTCCCGAGGAGGCGGCGGCCGAAGCCGAGGCCAGCGCCGAGCCCGAGGACCCGGGCGATTGATTCGCTGCCGAACCAGAGGTTCGACGGCGAGCTGATCGCGCTCCGGGCACCGGCGGAGCCGGCACCCTCCGCCCTGACCACCTGATGGGCAAGCTTCGCTCGCCTGGGTCACCAACCAGCGGAGGCCGCCTGCGGGGGCGGATGTGGCCGGCGACCGAGTCAGATGGGTTTGGCCAGGCGGGCCAGGATGAGCGAGCCGGCTAGGGCGGCGAGGGCTGAGGCGGCCAAGATGCCGACCTTGGCCGCAGCGACCAGGGCCGGGTCGTCGAAGGCCAGGCCGGCGATGAAGAGTGACACCGTGAAGCCAATGCCGGCCACGGTGGCCACGCCCACGAGCTGGCCCCAGGCCACGCCGGCGGGCAGAGTCCCCCATCCCAGGCGCACGGCCAGCCACGAGAAGGCGCTGATCCCCACCACCTTGCCCACGACCAGGCCGAGGATGACGCCACCGGCCACCGCGCCGGTGGCGGGGGCCGAGAAGGCGTCGCCCGACAGCACCACGCCGGCATTGGCCAGGGCGAACAGGGGCACCACCACGAAGCTGGTGAAGGGGTGGAGCTGATGCGCCAGGCGCTCGGCCACCGACACGCTCTCCTTGGCCAGGCGGGTCATGCCCACCAACTCGCCCGGCGAGGGCTCATCGGCCAGGTCCTCGGCCCACTCCCGGGCCACCACGGCCGGGGTCAGTGGACTCGCCGGGGTGAGGAGGCCGAGCACCACGCCGGCGATGGTGGCATGCACCCCCGACACCAGCGTGGCCAGCCACACGCAGGCCCCTACCGCCACGTAGATCGGCACCCACGTCACCTCGGCCCGGCGCAGGGCCACCACCCCCACCAAGGCGACCCCGGCGCCGGCCAGGGCCACCAGATCCAGGCTCGAGGTGTAGACCACGGCGATGACCAGAATGGCGCCGATGTCGTCGACGATGGCCAGTGTCAGCAGGAAGAGCTTGAGCGACGACGGCACCCGTCGCCCGAGGAGGGCGACCACGCCGAGGGCGAAGGCGATGTCGGTGGCCATGGGGATGCCCCAGCCCTGCCCGCCCGGCCCCCCCACGGTGACCACCAGGTACAGGGCGGCAGGCACGACCATGCCTCCCAGGGCCGCCAGGGCGGGCAGAGCCGCCGTGCGGGGATCGCGTAGCTCGCCGTGGACGACCTCACGCTTGATCTCCAGGCCGATGACGAAGAAGAACAGGACCATGAGCCCGTCGTTGACCCAGTGGCGCAGGTCTTCGCTGAGGGTGAACCGACCCAGCTCCAGGGCCAGCTCGGTGGTCCAGAGCGACTCGTAGGACGCCTGCCAGGGCGAGTTGGCCCATACCAGGGCAACGACGGCCCCGACGAGCAGCACGATGCCGCCCGCCGACTCGGTGTGGAGGAAGTGCTGCACCGCCCGGGGGAGCCGGCGGCCAGGTAGGGGGGAGGGAGGAAGGGTCGGCACGTTATTGCCTCCAGGGCGCGAGAGGTGGGCTCGCCGACCAGGCTTCCCGGCACTCCGGCACCGACCCTACCGGGCTCGACCGCCCGACGGGGCCAGCGTCGGGCTGGACCCACCGCCGTTCTTTGTCGGCTCGACGGTCCCTGGGACTACTACCTCGGCAACGATCGGGCCGTCGTCGGGCAACCGGCGGCACGTGCGGGCCAGCAGGGCGGTCCCGCCCACGGCAGCCACCAACGAGCCGGCCAGGATGCCCACCTTGGCTGCACCCTCCAGCGCCACGTCGTCGAAGGCCAGCCCGGCCACGAACAGCGACACGGTGAAGCCGATGCCGGCGACCGAAGCGATGCCCGCCATCTGACGCCACCCCACCCCTCGGGGCAGGACACCCAGGCCCAGGCGCACCGCCAACCAACAGGCGGCGGTGATCCCACCCGGCGGCTATCGCCAGCGCCGACCCGTTGGTCCCCGAGGCGTAGAACAGGGCGATCACCACGATGGCCCCGAGGTCGTCGGCCACGGCCAGCGTGAGCAGGAACAGCTTGAGCGACGACGGCACTCTCGGGCCCAGCAGGGCCACCACCCGACGGCGAAGGCGATGTCGGTGGCCATGGGCACGCCCCAGCCGTGCACCCGGGCTGGCCGGCGTTGACAACCAGGTAGATCACGGCAGGGACGACCATGCCGCCCAGCGCCGCCCCGAACACGGGGAGGGCCGCGGTGCGAGGGCTACGCAACTCGCCGTGCACCACCTCCTGCTTGATCTCCAGACCCACGACGAAGAAGAACAGCGCCATCAAAGCGTCATTGACCCAGTCGCGCAGGCTCTCGCTCAGCCCGAAGCGGCCGACCTCCAGGGCCACCTCGGTCTCCCACAAGGACGTGTAGGCGTGCTGTCAGGGCGAGTTGGCCCACACCAGGGCGACCACGGCGCCGACAAGGAGGACGACGCCCCCGGCCGACTCCGTGTCGAGGAACTCCCGCACCGGCCGGGGTAGGCGGCGACCGGGGGATGGCCTCGTCGCCATCGCCGGCGGTGCGGGAGTGGTTGTCGACGCCGTATCAGATGGCGTCGATGCCCTCTTCACCGGTGCGGATGCGCACCGACCGGCCCACGTCGGTGACCCAGATCTTCCCGTCGCCGATCTTGCCCGACTGGGCGGCCGAGATGATGGTGTCGACCACCTTGTCGGCCAGATCGGCGTCGATCAGGATCTCAACCTTGATCTTGGGGACGAAGTCGATGCTGTACTCGGTGCCCCGGTAGGTCTCGGTGTGGCCGCCTTGGCGGCCGAACCCCTTGACCTCGCTGACGGTGAGGCCCTGGATGCCCACACCCTTGAGGGCATCCTTGACCTGATCGAGCATGTGGGGCTTGATGACGGCGGTGACCAGTTGCATGGGTTCTCAGACCTTTACGGTGGCGGGCTGGGGGGACATGGTTGCAGAGCCTCCGAACGAGGACTCCGAGGCGTAGCCGGCGGCGCCGTGCTCGAGCACATCGAGGCCTTCGATCTCCTCTTCCTCAGTGACCCGCAGGCCGACGGTGGCCTTGAGGACGAGGAACAACAGGCCGGCGGTGACGGCTACGAAGGCGGCGACGGCCACCACGCCGATGACCTGGCTTACGAGCTGTGCCGTCCCTCCTCCATAGAAGAGACCGGCCTGCCAGAAGTCGGTATCGGAGGTGGCGAACAGGCCGACGCAGATGGTGCCGAAGGCGCCACAGACACCGTGCACGGAGATGGCGCCGACGGGGTCGTCGATCTTCATTCGATCGAAGAAGAAGACGCTGGCCACGACCAGCATGCCGGCGGCCGCCCCGATGATCAGGGCTCCAATGTTGCTGACAGCGGCCGTTCCGGCCGTAATGCCCACCAAACCGGCCAGCATCCCGTTGGCCGTCATGGCCACGTCGGGCTTGCCCGTCTTCGTCCAGATCACCAGCATGGCCGAGATGGCTCCGGCGGCGGCGGCGAGCGTGGTGGTCACGGCGATTCCGCCGATGGCGTCGTCGGCGGCCAACTCCGAGCCTGGGTTGAACCCGTACCAGCCCACCAACAGGATGAACGTGCCGAGCACGGCGAAGGGGATGTTGTGGCCCGGGATGGCCCGCGCCGTCCCGTCCTTGGCGTAGCGACCGATGCGAGGCCCGAGGACGGCGGCCCCCATGAGGGCGGCGATGCCGCCGGTCATGTGCACCATGCTCGATCCGGCGAAGTCGTGGAACGGGGTGGAGAGCTGGGCCAGCCAGCCCCCGCCCCAGTTCCAGTGGACGACCACCGGGTAGATCAGCGCCGAAATCACGATGCTGTAGACGAAGTAGCTCTTGAACTTGGTGCGCTCGGCCATGGCGCCGGAGACGATGGTGGCGGCGGTGGCGGCGAAGGCGGCCTGGAAGACGAACGTCACGGGCACGGTCAAGGTGCCGTACTGGAAGGCCCCGTCCCCGAGGAACCACCCGCCCGACCCGAAGAAGTCGTTGCCGTCGGACCCGAAGGCGATGGCGTAGCCGACGGCGAAGAAGGCCACGGCCCCGGCGCAGAAGTCCATCAGGTTCTTCATCATGATGTTGGCCACGCTCTTGGCCCGGGTGAGCCCGGCCTCGACCAGGGCGAAGCCGGCCTGCATGAAGATGACCAGCACCGCCGAGAGCAGGACGAAGACGTTGTCGAGGTTCGTCTGCACAGACTCAGCGCTGACCTCGGCCTCCTGGGCTCCGGCCGGCATCGCCAGCCCGATGGCGAAGATGCCCGCGAGCACCACGAACGCTCTGTACTTGCTGATCCTCATGGGGTTCCTCCTCGAGGGGGTGGCCTGACTCCAAGCTGACCGTAGGCAGGCGACCGTTTCCCGGCCGTTGTGTCCGTGTTACGCCTGGTGCACGTCTTGCTGACCAGAACCTGACAACTCGAGGAGGTAGCCCCGGGAGCGCACCGTGTGGATGGCCAGACCCACCGAGGCCAGGCGGCGTCGGAGCCGGACCACGTGGACGTCGAGGGTGTTGCGAGCCTTGGCCCCCATCGGCCAGCCGGTCCGAGCCAGGGTGTCGCGCGACACGAC
>JALZNY010000122.1 GCA_030857525.1 Actinomycetota bacterium | reverse complement strand
GACATGAGCAGGAACTGGGCCTGGGGCAAGCTCAGCAGGGGGACCTGCCAGGCCCAGCCCCGCTCAGGATCGGCGTAGAAGTGGAACTCGTCCATGACCACCTGGTCGACGTCGGCCCGCTCGCCCTGGCGCAGCGCCAGGTTGGCCAGGATCTCCGCCGTGCAGCAGATGACCGGTGCGCCGGGGTTGACGCTGGCGTCGCCGGTGAGCATGCCCACCTGCTCGGAGCCGAGCTGGTGGCACAGGGCGAAGAACTTCTCGCTTACCAGGGCCTTGATGGGGGCCGTGTACACGCTGCGCCGGCCCCGGCCCAGGGCAGCCACGTGGGCGGCCAGGGCCACCAGCGACTTGCCCGAGCCGGTGGGCGTGCTGACGATGACGTTGTTGCCGGCGAAGGCCTCCAACACGGCCTCTTCCTGGGCGGGGTACAGGGCCATGCCCGCGGCCGAGACCCAGGCCAGGAAGACGTCGAGGAGGTCTTCGGCGTCGCCCTCGTCGCCCGGCTGGCGGGAGGGTAGGACGAGGGGTGGGACCGGCTGCAGCTCAGCCGCTCCCGTCGCCGGATGCGGCTCCGGCGGCCTGGGCCCGCATGGCCGTCACCGCCGAGGCCAGGGCCGGCGCGTCGAGCACGTCGGACATGACCCCGATCTGGGCTTCCCAGACCTCCTCGGGGATCTCCGAGCGCAGCTCGTCTTCGAGGATGTGGTACACGTCGAGACCCAACTGGGTCCCGGCCAGGGCACCTGCGTAGGAGGGATCACCGACGGTCACCGTCTCTGCGGTGATCTCAGCACTCTCCGGATCGGGAGCACCGATGATCACCACCAGCGACGCTGGCCCGTGGCGCTCCGACAGCTTGAGGATCTGCTCCTGGCTGTCCAGGTCCATGGCTCCTGCGGCCGTTCAAACGAAGCACTCGGTGGCGACAAAGGCCACCGTGGCCCCGGCCGCTTCGGCGCAGGCGGCGATGGCCGGCCCCGAGACACCATCGCGCTCTCCGAGCGCGATGACCTGTCGGTCCTTCAGCATGTGCGGTCCTCCCTTCCTCTCGTGGGTGACTGAACCTTTTCCTAGCTTGGCTGGTTGCGCTCCAGGGTGACGCTCATCCCGTCGGACAGCTGCGACATCCGGCCCAGGAAGAGGCTGCCCTTGGCCAGCAGCATCACCCGGCGGGCGTCACCGGTGGTCAGGCGGTCGAGGGCGTGGGGGAGGTAGCAGAGCGCCGAGGCCAGGTGGCCCTGGGTGGGGGCGAACCCGGGCATGCCCCGCTCCTCGACGAAGGCGGCGATGGCCTCGCGCTCGATGTCGCCCCGGCGGGCGGCCAGGGCGGCCAGGGTCTTGTAGTTGCGCTCGGGTACGTTGCCCGACCCCTGGGGCTCGGTGAGCTCGGGGTTGTGGAGCTCGGTGGCAAAGTCGTCGACGTCGGTGGTGTCCAGGCCCAGCCGCTCCAGTGGCTCGATGGCCAGGGCCTCCATGATCTGGGCGGCCGAGCCGCCGGCGGACACCCGGTGGCGCCCGACGCTGTCGAGGCGGATCCGGGGGGAGACGCCGTCGTCGGCTTGCACCAGGGCAGCGGCGCCCCCGAGCACGTCCTCCAGGACGGGTAGATCGTGTTTCAGGTGGCCCTGGAACTTCATCCCCAGCTTGGCCATGCTGCCGCCGGCGACGACGGCGACCCGCTCGAAGACGCCGGCGCTGACCAGGCTGGCGGCGATGACGAGCGCCGGTACCGGCGCAGCGCAGAAGTCTTTGATGTCGCAGCCCGACGCCTCGGTGCACCCGGCCGATTCGGCCACCGCCTTGGCCAGGTTGCCCCCGCCCCGCTGGTAGCGGTCACCGATGGCCTCCTCGCCACAGCCGACCACGTAGTCGATCGAGGCGGGATCGATGTCGTGGTCGACCAGCAGGCGCAACAGGGCCAGCGTGGCCGTGGCCTTGGAGGTCAGGTTCTCCAGCAACACCTCGGCGGTGAGCGACTGGTCGAACTCGTCCCCGGCCCGCATGGCCGCCTCGACGACCTGGACGCCGCCTGGGCCGCCCCCCACGACGGCGAGACCGCCAGTGGCCGCAGCCACCGCCTCGGCGTCACCCCGGGCCTTGTCGAGGCGATCGAGGGCGAAGTGCTTGGCCAGGGGGTGCTCGGCCAGGGCGTCGGCGGCGCGGTCGGCCAGCCCCCCGCCGAGGGTGTAGAGGCCGGCGCTGTCGAGGATGGCCAGCAGGCCCAGGAGCTCGTCCTCGGGCATGAGCTCGCCACCGCTGACGAAGCGCGAGGCCGATCCCGAGCGGATGTCGGTCCACGGCCGGGCTGGGAGGTCACGAGGATGGAGGGCGCCGACGTAGGACTGATGCGGCGGGTAGGCGACGGCCTCGTCGAAGCTACGCAGTGAAGCCGCGAACCGGGCGGCCACCTCAGGGTCCTTGGGCAGCTCCCGGGATGGCTTGGAGCCGTGGTGGGCCAGGCCGGGAACGTGGGCCAGCACCTGGCTGGCGGCGGCCACCACCGGCCTTCTCGTCGTCATGTCGGCCATCACGCTCTTTCCATCAGGTCAGCCACCGGCGCCATCATCCATCTCGAACACCGTAGGGCCCTTGACCTCAGTCGACACCGCTACCAAGGCCCGCTCGACCAGTCGCCGTCGCCAGGCCGTCTCCTCGGCCGGACCGAGGGACGGGTCGCCAGTGGGATAGGGGATCCCCCGGGTGGGGACGATGCGAGGGGCACCCACCCGCTGGGCGATCGACACCAGGTTGCACAGCAGGGCGGTGGGGATCCCCGCCCGCTCCAGCTCCTTGGCCAGCGTTGCCCCGCAACGCGTACCGGTCCCTCACGTGGCTGTGAGGATGGCCGCTCGGGCGCCGGAGCGGCGCAGGTCGGCGGCCCACTCCACGCCGAAGCGCCGGGCGTTGCCCACCGACGTGCCGTTGCCGGTCGTCACCAGGTAGGCGTCGTGCAGGTGGCCGATCGCCCCCTCGCCCTCGAGGGCCTGGGCCACGTCGAGGGGGACGATGCGATGCGGGTCCTCGTTGGCCCACACCGTGGAGAACCCGCCGTGGATGCAGCGGTACTGGCCCGAGTCCAGGGCGCCGTCGAGCGGGTAGCGCAGCCAGCGGGTAGCCCGGGCCGACTCCAACCGATCGGGGTTGGCGTCGGGCACCAGTCCGCCTTCGGTGACCAGGGCCACCGTGGCCTGGGTCACGTCGTCTACCGGGGCCGCAGGGGTGACCTGGTCGAAGCGAGGGATGGGGATCTCGCTGCTCTGGCGGTCGCCACCGAGACGAGCGAGAAGCAGGGCGACGGCCCGCACGGCGGCGGGCTGGTCGACGGTGGTCACCTGGCGACGAGCGCCGGCGATCAGTCCATCGGTGGTCGTGAGGGGGAGGCCCTGGGCCACCTTGGCAGCCGCCGCGGCCAGGCTCTCCAGCGAGGGACCCATCTCCCGGGCGACCGGACCGCTGGCCACCACCGGCGCCGTGCCCGCCTCTTCGACCCCGGGGTTGTCGGGGTGCATGGCGGCCACCACCGCCAGTCCGGCGTCGACCGCGGCCCGGGCCAGCCGGGCGCACGCCAGGCCGTAGCGGCCGCTGGTGAAGGCGGGGCCGATGACCAGCAGGTCGGGATTGCTTCGGCGGACCAGGGCCAGGACCTCGTCGATGGCCTCGGGCCGGCCGCTGGCGTCATCGTCACCACAAAAGACGGTGGCCACGATCTCGAAGTCGGACCCCAGGAGCTGACCCAGGCGACGACCGGGGCCGACTGTCCCGTCCTGGCTGGCTGGAGGGTTGGAGGCGGCGTCCTCCCCGCCCTGGCCGGCGAAGAACTGGTTCAGGTAATGCACGACGCGCGTCATGCGGCATCCTCGCAACGCAGTCGGCCCCACCCGAGGGGGCTGAGGGCGGCGTAGATGACCGCCGTGGGCAGCTCCAGGGCATCGGTGGCCGGGCGGTCGATGAGGTCGACGGTGGTACCGCCCAGGGCGAGGTCGACGGCCGGGAGCACGAGGACGTCATCGTAGTTGCCGGTGCTGATCATGGCCGTGGCCCGGGAAGGGGGGACGACGAGGGACGGACCGGTGCCGTCGGCGCCGGGCATCTCGGCGAAGAGACCCACGGCGGCGATGCCGTGGTCCTCGAGCTCATCCATCTTGAGAGCGGTGTCGGCGTCGGCGTTGCCCCCACCCTCCTTGGTGATGACGGCGCCGTCGATACCAGCCCGAGCGCACAGGCGAGCGGCATGGGCGGCCATGGCTGCCTTGGAGTCCTGGTCGACCGGCTCAGGACAGATGACTACGCCGGCGAAGCGCAGATCGACCCCGTCCCGCGCCCGCAGGGCGGCGACGACAGGATTGTTCTGGTGCAGGTAGGTGGGGTTCTTCAGGGACGGGTGGCCGAACTGGCCACTGACCACGGCGCCGTCGTCGAGCTCGGCCGGATCGAGGAGGGTGGGGAGGTTGCCGGCGAAGCTGGTGCCGTAGACGAAGACGTCCTTGAAGGTCCCCTGGGTCTGCAGGTTGACGATGGCCACGATGCGGGGCAGTCCGTCGGCGTCGCCGACGTGGGGAGGGGCCAGGTGCTCCACCTCCTGCGGTTCGACGTCGAGGGCAGCCTCGGCCAGATGGGCGGCCAGGCTGAGCACACCCCGGCGCAGGGCGAGGTCGACATCCTCCCACCGGGCGTCCTCGACGGGGGTGAACTCCACGACCAGGTTGTGAGTGGCTCCGAGGGGCGAGAGGGCGGCGACGGGCCCTGTCATCTCGACCACCGCCTCCTGGGCCCGGGGGAGGTAGCCGGCGGCGAGCACGGCCACGCCGGCCAGGACGTGGGTGTCGCCTCGGCCCTGAGGAACGGGTGGACCGAGGAACCCGGGGAAGATGCCGCCCCCTCCTGGCCCCTTGGTTCGGGGCTCGACGGCGTCGAGGACCTTGACGATGCGTACAGATTGGCCGGGCGAGGCCCAAGAGAGCGAGACGGACGCCAGGGCGGGATGCGTCACCAAGGCGGCTGCCGCCTCGGCGTCGACGGTCAAGGTGGTGCCGTCGTAGATGGTGCTGGCGCCGAAGCCGACTGCGTCGACCCGGTGGATGTGGCGGATCAGACCGTCGACGGAGGAGGGGTCGACCGTCTCCGGTTGGCTAGTGGTGTTCAGCGGCCTGCCCTCCCAGGCCGAGTTGCCTTCTTGGCCGGGGCCTTCTTGGCCGGGACAGCTCGCTTGGCCGGCGCCTTCTTGGCCGGGGCCTTCTTGGCCGGGGCCTTCTTGGCCGGGACAGCTCGCTTCGCCGGGGCCTTCTTGGCCGGGACAGCTC
>JALZNY010000121.1 GCA_030857525.1 Actinomycetota bacterium | reverse complement strand
CACCGGTGACGGCCTGGCCCTGCGCCGGTACCCCGAGACCCTCGAAGCCGAGTTCGGGCTCTACTTCAAGGTGGCCCGCGGCTTCGCCGCCCTGATCGGGCGGCCCGCGCTCATGCGGGAGCTGACCCGCGTGGGGATGCAGTCCCGCTCGCTCATGGAGTGGGTGCTGCGCATCATGGCCAACCTGTTGCGCCCCGACGAGATCGGCCCGGCCGAAGCCGCCTACAAAGCCGTCGCCGCCCTGGCCCGCCTGGTCCCCGAGCCACCCCGGAACTGACCTCGCCTCATCCCCGATGCCGTTGTTTGTCGGCTGAGCAGTGTCCTGCACTACCCAGTCGACAAAGGACGAGGGGGGTCAGCCGGCGGCGGCAGGGTCGACCAGCCACAGCACCCGCTCGGCCCGGATACGGGCGGCGGGGAGGTCCTCACCGCAGCCCAGCCGGCGCCAGGCCTCGGCCTTCCCCTCACCGCTCACGGTCACCACCACCAGCCGGGCTCGGGCGATGGCCGGAAAGGTGAAGCTCAGCCGCCGGTGGGGATGGGCGTCATCGCCGGTGGCCACGACGAGTCGGTCCTCGACCTCCAGCGCGGGCGAGCCCGGGAACAACGAGGCGGTGTGTCCGTCGTCCCCCAGGCCCAGATGGACCAGGTCGAGGCGGGCCAGGGCGGCGAGCTCGGTGTCGTAGGCCGCCGCGGCCGCCTCGGGGTCGTCGCCGGCGCCTCGTAGCGACCGCACCTCGGCCGGATCGACCACGTCGAGCAGGACCCGCCGGGCCATGCCCTCGTTGGAGTCGTCGAAGGTGACCGGGACCCAGCGCTCGTCGCCGAAGAGGACGGCGACCGAGGACCAGTCGATCCCCGGCGTGACGGCCAGGCGCTCGTAGCAGCGCCGGGCCGTGCCGCCACCCGAGAGCGCAACCGTGGAGGGCGCCTCGGCCACCACCAGATCGGCAAAGGCGGCGGCCACGTCGTCGACCACCTGCACCTCGCCGACCGGCACCCCGCTGTTCGGCCCCTCGCTCTCCGTCACCGGGCTGGCCTACCCCGATTCGTCGGTCGGCCTGCTCATCGGTCGAAAGGCGGCGGTGCGGGGACGACCGGCGTCCCCTATCCGAGAGGCTGGCGGAGTACGAAGGACGCCATCCCCGGCACGGTGAAGGCGATGGTCCCCCGGTCAGGGGCGAAGAGCAGTCCCTTGCGGATGAGCTGGTCTCGGGCAACCGTCACGTCTCCTGGGCGCCGGCCCAGGCGACGGGCCACCTCGGCGGTGGACTGCGAACCCTCGCCTCCCTCGGCCACGCCTTGGAGGTAGGTGCGCTGCGCCGGCGTGGCGCGCTCCCACCGGCTCCCGTAGAACCCGAAGTCCAGCTCCTGTTGTGCTGCCACCACACCCTGCTCGGCATCCGTCGCCCGGATGGGGCTGGCGAAGGCGTGGTCCCAGGTGGACCGGCCGAAGACCTGGAGGAAGTACGGGTAGCCCGCCGAAGCGGCGAGCACCACCTCGAGCGCTCCTCGTTCCCACCGGACCCCGAGGCCATCAGCGGGACGGGTGAGGGCGGCGCTGGCGTCGTCCGGTGCGAGAGGACCGATTCCCCGGTACTCGAACAACCGCTCGGCGTAGGACTTGGCCTCGGTGAGCACCGCCGGCAGGTTCGGGAGCCCCGCACCCACGACGATCACGGGCAGATCACGTTGCCCGGTCTCGTGACAGGCCCCGGCGAGGGCGGCCAGCTCCGCACGCTCGAGATCTTGCATCTCGTCGACCAGGAGCAAGGTACCGATGCCGAGCTCAGCGCTGGTCTCGCCCAGATCCACGAACAGTTCGGTGAGGTCGAGCTCCAAGTCACCGCTGTCCGCTTGACCAGCGACGGGTTCGACCTCGAGGCCCAGGGCCAGACCGCCGTCGGGGGCGACGGTGAGGGAGAAGGCCTTGAACACCGCCAGCGCCCGACGCAGCCGACCATCAGCTTCGCGCCGCCCCGTTACGGCACGAAGCCCCTGGTGCAGGGACTGGGCGGTAAGCGCCCGAAGGGGACGTCCACCTCCGGCTTCGACCTTCCCCACGATCCAGCCTCGCCGCTGCGCCTCGGACCGAAGCTCGTTGATGAGCACCGTCTTGCCCACTCCCCGCAGGCCGGTGAGGATCAGGCCGCGTTCGGCACGAGCCTGCTCGACGCGGGCGACGAGGACCTCGAACCGGCGCATCTCGCCAGCTCGGCCCGCCAGCTCGGGGGGTCGACGCCCGGCGCCTGGGGAGTACGGGTTGAGGAACGGGTCCACTGCTATGAGGAAATAGACAGCTCTATGAGGAATCTCATATAGACCATCATAGATCCTTATAGATCAGCCTCGGCTGGCGGCTTCGGGGGTGAAGGCCCGGTGCCAAGCGGCACCGCCCGCCAGGGCGGCGTCGTCACCCAGGGCGGCGTTGACCACCTCTATGGGCTCGGGGAGCCCGGCCGGACCCCACTCGGACAGGAGCGCTCGCATGGGGCCGAGCACGGCGTCGCCGACCAGACCCACCCCGCCTCCGACCACGATCACCTCGGGGGTGAACAGCTGGGCCAGGTTGACGGCCGCGGCGGCGGCGACGATGACCACCGAGGCCCAGACGTCACTGGCCAGGGGGTCACCGGATCGCCAGCGCCTCTCCACCTCCCGGCCGTCAGCGTCCAGGCCGGCCTCGGCCGCCAGCGTGCGTAGTGCCGTCCCCGAACCGAGTTGCTCCACCGTCGCCCGCCCCTGGGCCAGCCCCCGCCAGTCGACGATGGTGTGGCCGACCTCGGCCATCGAACGCCGACCGTGCACGAGCAGTCCACCGGTGACCACGCCCGCTCCGATGCCAGTGGAGACGGTGAGGTAGACCACGTCGCGGTGGTGGCGGCCGGCGCCGAACCAGGCCTCGCCCACCGCGGCCAGGTCGGCGTCGTTGGCCAGCGCCACCTCCATGCCGAGGACCTGGCCGAGGCCGGCCTCGGTGAGCTCCCCCGCCCACCCCGGCGCCAGGTTGGGTGCATGCTCGAGAACCCCTGCCCGGTAGTCGACCCGGCCGGGTACGCCCACCACCGCGTAGGCCACCGCCCGGTCCGCCACCACCTCGGCCACCATCTCGACCAGGGGACGGGCCGTGGCCGAGCGGGGGGTGGGCCGCTCGCAACGACCGGAGATGGTTCCGTCGTCGGCCACGAGGGCGGCCCGCATCGAGGAGCCCCCGAGGTCGACGGCCAGGACCTCGCCCATCAGGTGACCATCAGTGGCAGAGCTTCACCGGGGGCCACGCACCGACGGGTCGAGCCAGCCCCCGAACGGCTCGGCCAGCACGGCGGACTCGGGTGGTCCCCACGATCCCGGCACGTACGAGTGGACGGGGCCGGGAGCGTCGAGCACCGGCTGGACGACACGCCAGGCCTCCATCACCGCGTCGACCCGGGCGAAGCGACGGGCGTCGCCCTCCAGGGCATCCTCCAGGAGCCGCTCGTAAGCGTCCTGACGGGGACCGAAGGCCCGGTCGAAGGAGACGTCGAGGTCCACCTGGCGGGTCTCCAGGGCGTCACCGGGAGCCTTGGCCGACAGGCGCAGGGTGACCCCCTCGTCGCCCCCCAACCGGAAGATCATGAGGTCGGGCTCGGGCCGGGCGTCGTCGGACGGGGCGAAGAGCATCCGCGGCGGGGCGTGAAAGCGCACCACGCACTCGTTGACGTTGGCCGCCAGGCGCTTGCCTGAGCGCACCAGGAAGGGCACCCCGGCCCAGCGCCAGGAGTCGATCTCCGCCCGCAGGCCGACGTAGGTCTCCACCTCGGAGGCGGCGTCGACCCCGTCCTCGTCGCGGTAGCCGTCGTACTGGCCCCGCACCACCTGGTTCGGATCGAGCGGTCGCATGGCTCGCAGCACCTTGACCTTCTCGTCACGCAGGGCGTCGGCGTCGGCCGCCACCGGGGGTTCCATGGCCAAGAGGGTGACCACCTGTAGGAGATGATTCTGGACCACGTCGCGCAGCGCCCCCACGTCTTCGTAGAACGACCCCCGGCCCTCGATCCCGAACGACTCGGCCAGGGTGACCTGGACGCTTTGGATGTAGCGCCGGTTCCACACCGGCTCGAGCAGCGAGTTGGCGAAGCGGAACACCAGCAGGTTCTCCACCGACTCCTTGCCGAGGAAGTGGTCGATGCGAAAGACCCGGTCCTCGGGGAAGGCCGAGGCCACGCAGGCCGCCAGCTCGGTCGCCGAGGCCAGATCGCGCCCGAAGGGCTTCTCCACCACGAGGCGGGTTCGCTGGTTGAGCCCCACCCGGGCCAGCCCCGAGATGACGTCGTCGAACAGCTCGGGGGGGATGGCCAGGTAGACCAACGGGCAGGCGGCGCCGGCCAGCCGCTCGGCCAGGGCGTCGTACACAGCGTCCTGGCGGTAGTCGCCCTGCAGGTAGGAGAGCCGGCGGGCGAGGGTCGAGAAGGCGGCTTCGTCGACGCCGCCCCCCCACTGGTCGACAGATTCCCGGGCATATCCGCGCAGGCGCTCGTCGTCCCAGTCGGACGCAGCCACCCCGATGACGGGGATCCCCTCGAGCAGGCCCCGCCCCGCCAAGCGGTGCACGGCGGGGAAGAGCTTCTTGCGGGCCAGGTCGCCGCTGGCGCCGAAGAGGACCAGGGCGTCGGCCGGCTCCGGGGGCTCCCCCAACTCGGGGACCACTACTGCTCCCGGATCTGGGCCTCGCCGCCGGCCTCGCTGGGGCGCTGCTCCACCGACTCGGTGGTGTGGCCGCCGAACTGGTTGCGCAGGGCGGCCACCACCTTCATGGCCGGCGAGTCGAGCTGGCGGGACGAGAAGCGGGCGAACAAGGCGGCGGAGATGACGGGCAGGGGCACGGCCAGACGCACCGCCTCCTGCACGGTCCAGCGCCCCTCCCCCGAGTCGTGGGCCCGACCGGCGATGGACCCCAGCCCCGGGTCGTCGTCGAGGGCCAGCACCAACAGGTCGAGCAGCCACGAGCGCACCACGCTGCCGTGGCGCCAGGCCTCCACCGCGGCATCGACGTCGATGTCGAGGTCGGCGGCGGCCAGGAGCTCGTAGCCCTCGGCGTAGGCCTGCATGAGGCCGTACTCGATGCCGTTGTGGACCATCTTGGTGAAGTGACCGGCCCCCACCGGACCCACGTGGGCGAAACCGCCGTCGGCCGGCGCCAGCGCGTCAAACACGGGCTGGACGACCTCGACGTGTTCGTCGGCGCCCCCCACCATCAAGCAGTAGCCCTCCTCCCGACCCCACACCCCACCGCTCACCCCGGCGTCGACGAAGCCGATGCCCTTGGCCGCCAGA
>JALZNY010000120.1 GCA_030857525.1 Actinomycetota bacterium | reverse complement strand
GTATCGGCTGCTTCGCTCGCCACTCGGGTGGCGATGTCGGCTGCTTCGCCTGCCACTCGGGCGGCGGTGTCGGCCGCCTCTGAGGCCAGTCGGGCTGCACCCTCAGCAGCCTCGGCGGCGCGCCGGCTGGTGGCCTCGGCCACCCGCTGGACACCAGGCCGGGCTGACTCGGTGACAGCCGCCACCCCGCGTGCCGGACGGCGCAAACAGGCTTGCAGCCGGCCGACCGGTGTCGACGCCCGACGAGCGTCACGCCAGGCCAGTGCCCATCCGAGCGCGCCACCGAGGGCGGCGCCTCCGGCTGCGCCCTTGGCGATCTGCACGGCGGGCCGGTCGGTCACCTCGTCTTGGCGGGAAAGCTGGACTCCGGCCACTGCGGCTCCCGCAGTGGCTCCTAGCAGCGCACCCTTGCAAGCCTTGTGCATGTGCCTGACCTCCTGGTCGGGAGTGCTTGTCGGACTCGTGGGGGGGAGAGCTGGTCGACGTCGGATCAGCTGGCGGCCCGGCGGGGGCGCTGCGCCCGGGTGGTCCCGGTCCGTGGCACCAACGTGGGGTTGACCTTCTCCTCCACGACCTTACGGTCGATGACGCAGCGCCCCACGTTGGTGACGCTGGGCAGGTCGTACATGACGTGCAGCAGGACCTCTTCGAGGATGGCCCGCAGGCCGCGGGCTCCGGTGCCTCGCAACAAGGCCTGCTCGGCCACTGCCTCCAGCGCCTCGGGACTGAACTCGAGCTCGACGTCCTCGAACTCGAACATCCGCTGGTACTGCTTGACCAGGGCGTTCTTGGGCTCGACCAGGATGCTGACCAGGGCCTCGGCGTCGAGGCTCGAAACCGCACCGATGACCGGAAGGCGACCGATGAACTCGGGGATGAGGCCGAAGCGCAACAGGTCCTCGGGCAGGACCTTGGACAGGATCCGGCCCAGCTCCTTGTCACCCGAGCGTCGGATGTCGGCCCCGAAGCCGACGCCCTTGCGCCCGATGCGCGACTCGATGATCTTCTCCAGCCCGGCGAAAGCGCCACCGCAGATGAAGAGGATGTTGGTGGTGTCGATCTGGATGAACTCCTGGTGGGGGTGCTTGCGCCCCCCCTGGGGCGGCACCGATGCGGTGGTTCCCTCCAAGATCTTGAGCAGGGCTTGCTGCACCCCTTCGCCGGAGACGTCGCGGGTGATCGACGGGTTCTCCGACTTGCGGGCGACCTTGTCGATCTCGTCGATGTAGATGATCCCGGTCTCGGCCTTCTTGACGTCGTAGTCGGCCGCCTGGATGAGCTTGAGCAGGATGTTCTCGACATCCTCGCCCACGTAGCCGGCTTCGGTGAGGGCGGTGGCATCGGCGATGGCGAAGGGGACGTTGAGCATGCGGGCCAGGGTCTGGGCCAGCAGCGTCTTGCCACAGCCCGTCGGCCCCAACAGGAGGATGTTGGACTTGGCCAGCTCGATGTCGGCGTCGTGGCCCGTGCCCACCTGCACTCGCTTGTAGTGGTTGTAGACGGCCACCGAAAGGATCTTCTTGGCGTGCTCCTGGCCGACGATGTAGTCGTCGAGGAAGCTGTTGATGTCCTTGGGCTTGGGCAGGTCGTCGAAGCGCAGCTCAGCGGTGTCGGAGAGCTCCTCTTCGATGATCTCGTTGCACAGGTCGATGCACTCGTCGCAGATGTACACGCCCGGTCCGGCGATGAGCTTCTTGACCTGCTTCTGAGACTTCCCGCAGAACGAGCACTTCAACAGGTCCCCGCCACCGTCGCCGATCCTCGCCATGTGCCTCCCCCGGTTCCCGGTCGTATCAGTCGTTGTCTAGGCCGAGCCGGCGATGCCGGCTGGTGCCACTTCTCGCTCGCTCAGCACCTCGTCGATGATGCCGTACTCCTTGGCCTCGGCGGCCGACATCACGAAGTCGCGATCGGTGTCACGGTGCAACCGCTCGACGGTCTGGCCGGTGTGATCGGCCAGCATCTCCTCGAGCATGGTGCGCATCCGCTCGATCTCCTTGGCCGCCAGCTCGATGTCGGCCGCTTGGCCGATGGCCTGCCCGTAGGGCTGGTGGATGATGATGCGGGCCCGGGGCAACGCCATGCGCTTGCCCTTGGTGCCGGCGGCCAGCAGCACGGCGGCGGCCGAGGCGGCCTGACCGAAGCACAGCGTGGTGACGTCGGGCTTGATGTACTGCATGGTGTCGTAGATGGCGAACAGCGCCGTGATGTCGCCACCGGGCGAGTTGATGTAGAGGCTGATGTCACGATCGGCGTTCTCGGACTCGAGGTGCAGGAGCTGGGCCACGATGAGGTTGGCGATGGTGTCGTCGATGGGCGTGGCCAGGAAGATGATGTTCTCCTTGAGCAGCCGGGAGTACAGGTCGAAGGCCCGCTCCCCCCGGTTGGTCTGCTCCACCACCGTCGGTACCAGGTAGCTGTAGGCCTCCAGGCGAGCCTCGCCGCCGGCGAGGGTGGCCAAGTTGCGTCTCGGGTCGGTCATGCGCTGCGCTCCTCGGCGATCTCCACCTGTTGGTGGTCGGTGTCGGTCTCGTCGGCCGGCGGTTCGAGGTCGGCCCGGTCGACGGGCCTGCCCTCCTCGTCGACGATCTCAGCGTGATCGTTCAGCCAGGCCAGGGCCAGGGCCTTCTGCGCGTCCGAGCGTATCGCCTGGAGCTGGTCGGCCTGCTCGAGGCGACGACGAAGGACCGCGGGCTTCTCGCCCACCTGGTGGGCCAAGCGGTGGATCTCGGCGTCGATCTCCTCATCGGACGCTTCGATCGCCTCGGCCTCAGCCACCGCCCGCAGAGCCAGATCGGCCTTGACAGCACCGAGGGCGCGGCTACGAAGCTGCTCCTCCAGCTCCTCGCCGCTGCGTCCGCTGGCGCCGAGGTAATCCTCGATGGACATGCCCTGGGACTGGAGGCGAACAGCCAGTCGCTCGACCTGGCGCTGGAGCTCGGAGTCGACCAGCGTCGGAGGCGGCTCGTCGTCGACCAGGTCGACCAGGGCCGAGATGGTGCCCTCCTCCAGCGCAGCCCGGCTCTGGGCCGGCTTGATGTCGGCCAGGCGCCCCCGCAAGTGGTCGCGCAGCTCGGCCACGGTGTCGAACTCCGACGCTTCGTTGGCCCACTCGTCGTCTACGTCGGGAAGGATCTTCTCCTTCACCTCCTTGACCAGCACCCGCAGGCTGATGCGTCGGTGCTCGTCGGAATCGGGGTGCTCGACGTCGAAGACCAAGATGTCGCCCACCTTGGCCCCCCGCAGCTGCTCGTCGAGCTCTTCGACGATGGCCTCGCTGCCCACCTCGTAGAGGTAGTCGTCGGCGGTCAGCCCCTCGACCGGCTCGCCGCCGAGGGAGCCGGCGATGTCGATGGTGACGTGATCCTTGTCGCGAGCGGGACGAGCCACCACCGAGAGCTCGCCGAACTGCGCCCGCAGACGCTCGAGCTGAGCGTCGACCTCCTCGTCGGACACCGCTGGGTTGGGCACGATGACCCGCAGGTGGTCGTAGCCCGGCACCGCCACCTTGGGGCGGACCTCGACCACCGCATCGAAGGTCACGGCGCCGGCATCCTTGCCTGCGGTGATGTCGATCTCGGGCGAGGCGATGGCGTCGACCGAGCTCTCCGACAGGGCCCGCTCGTAGTACTCGGGCAGGGCCTCGCGCAAGGCTTCCTCCCGGGCTACGCCAGTGCCGATGCGGGCCTCGAGGATGCGCCGGGGCGCCTTGCCCGGCCGGAAGCCCGGGATGCGCGCCTCCCGGGCGATGCGCCGGAAGGCCGCGTCGAGCGCCTTGTCGAACTCCTGCTCGTCGACCTCGACGACGAGCTTGACCCGATTGCCCTCGAGGGGCTCCACAGTGGTCCGCACCAAGAAGGGCAGTGTAACGGGGCGACGAGCCCTCCCGAGCCGGTACTCTGCGGAGGCCCGGGGAGTAGCGCAGCGGTAGCGCACCTGCTTTGGGAGCAGGAGGTCGCGGGTTCAAATCCCGTCTCCCCGACGTCACCGGGCAGGGGCGCCGACCAGATAGCCTTTCCGGTCTCTACGTACTGCGGGTGTAGCTCAACGGTAGAGCTCCAGCCTTCCAAGCTGGTGACGCGGGTTCGACACCCGTCACCCGCTCTCAGCAAAGGTCCTGGTCAGTCAGGCCTGGTTTTTTCCCGGTCCGCACCAACGTCTGGATACGCCCTTCGAGGGCCGGCGTGACCTTACGGGAGCGAACGGGGCGGCACGGGGCGTCACTCCACGGCCCCGAGCGATGCCCGAGCAAGGTTCACGACGGCAGCACTCGGCTCGGCCCGAGCCGCCTCGATGAGGCGGTAGATGCCCTCGGCGATGGCCCCGTCGCGGTGGGCGCCGCCGTGGGATGCTGGTGTCGGAGTTGGAGCCGCGACTACTTCTCCGTGAGGATGAGAGACCCCCGAAGAACGACGGACCGAGGCGCCCGGACGACCGCAGCAGGATCGGATCCTCTCGAAGGGATGTTCAGCTCGCTGCCCGCCGTGAGGCGTTCCCCTTGCGCCGGGGGACCGACTCGCGAGCGGGCGGCGGCGTCAGGAGTTGCTGGACCCGCTGGTGGGAGATGCCGAGGATCTCGGCCGCGTCACGCATGGTGAGGTGGGCATCGTGAACCAGGGCGCCGGCGGCGGCCGCTTTGGCCTTGGCCGCCCGCTCGGCAGCGCTGTCCGCCTCGGTTCGGGCCCGCTCGGCGTCGTCGAGCGCGTCGAGAACGGGCTCGGGTAGTTTCGGCGTGCGGAACACGATGTGGCCTTCCACGTCAGTGGGCGGGACATCGAGGTGGGCGGCGAGGGCTTCGTGGGCGTACTCCTTGACCCTGCCCAGCGAGCGGCCCCAGGTGTGGACCGGGAGGCCTTCGATATCGGCCATCCACTGCCCCGAGCGCGGGTCGAGCTCCAGCGACGCCTGGTAGGTGTTCATCTGTGCATCCAACCTTTCCCGGGGCACGGCTCGAGGTCTCGTTCGATCTTTCGCAGGGTGCCGGTCGGAATGTCACCGGTGTGCACGGCGATGGTGGTGACGCACGTTCGGCAGCGGACGGTCAGGTGCGAGCCGACCTGGCGAACCTCGTCACAGTCTCGTCGCTTGAGGATGTTGCGCAGCTCCCGAGCCGTCACTTCCGTCAGACTAGCTCGACTAGACGGATCGCGTCTAGTCGAGCTAGCAAGGCGCTGGACCGGGTCGGGGTGTCGCTGCTGGTGAGCCAGCTGCAGTACTGCCTGGAGAACCCCGATGCCGCCGGCGCCGAGGGCTTATGACCCGGTGGAGGTCGAGCGGCTGTTCATGAGCCTGACGTGAGCGGTGCCGGGGTGGGCGCGGCTCTACTACACTCCGTCAGCATTGTTT
>JALZNY010000119.1 GCA_030857525.1 Actinomycetota bacterium | reverse complement strand
GATGGATCGTGGTCCTGGCCGCCCTCGACAACCTGGTGAAGGGCGCCTCCGGCCAGGCCGTGCAGTGCGCCAACCTGCTCCTCGGCCTCGACGAGACGTCGGGCCTCTCCTCGATCGGGGTGTATCCGTGAGTCAGCACGTCCCTGGCTTTGTCGCGTCCGGTATCGCCTGCGGCATCAAGGAGAGCGGCGCGCCCGACCTGGCCCTGGTGGCCACGGCCGACGGCACCGCGGTCTCCGCCGCCGGGGTGTTCACCGCCAACCTGATGACCGCGGCGCCGGTGCTGGTCTCCCGGGCCCACCTGCAGGCCACGGACGGGCAGGCGGCCGCCGTGGTGCTCAACAGCGGCAACGCCAACGCCGCCACGGGCGACGCCGGGCGGGCCGACGCGACGCGCACCTGCGCCTTGGTGGCGGCCGAGCTGGGCTGTGCCCCCGAGGAGGTGCTGGTGTGCTCCACCGGCCTCATCGGCATCCCCCTGCCCATGGCCCCCTTGGAGGCTGGAATACCTTCCCTGGTCGCGGCCCTGGCCCCCGAGGGCGGGACGGCGGCCGCTCAGGCCATCCTCACCACCGACACGGCGGTCAAGCAGACGCTGGTCAGCGGCCCGGGCTTCAGCGTGGGCGGGATGGCCAAAGGGGCGGCCATGCTGGCGCCGGCCATGGTGGCATCAGGGGCGGCCGGACCCCCGTCGGCCACCATGCTGGCCGTCCTCACCACCGACGCGGCCGCGACCCCCGCCGAGCTCCAGACCGCGCTCGACGCCGGGGTGGCCGCCTCGTTCGACGTCATCTCCACCGACGGCGCCTGCTCCACCAACGACACCGTGCTGCTCTTCGCCAGCGGTGCGGCCGGGCCGGTCGACGGCACCGCCCTGGCCGCAGCCGTTGCCGTGGCCTGCACCGAGCTGGCCGAGATGATGGTGCTCGACGCCGAGGGGGCCACCAAGGCGGTGCGGGTGCGCATCACCGGCGCGGCCCACGACGCCGACGCCCGTCTCGGCGCCCGCCGGGTAGCCGAGAGCCAGCTCTGCAAGTGCTCGTGGTACGGCGAGGACCCCTATTGGGGCCGCGTCGTCAGCGAGCTGGGCGCCTCAGGCGCGGCCTTCGACCCCGACCGGGTGGGCGTGGCCTACGGGGGCATCGTCGTATGCGCCGCGGGCGTGGCCGCCGCCCACGACGCGCTGGCCGTGGCCGCCATCATGGCCGAGGACCACATCGAGGTGGTGGCCGACCTGGGTTTGGGCGACGGCACCGCCGAGATCCTCACCTGCGACCTCACCCCGGGCTACATCGACGAGAACATGCGCACCTCGTGAGCAGCCCGCTGGCCCGCCTGACCGCCGGTGATAAGGCCGAGGTGCTGGTCGAGGCCCTGCCCTACATCCGCCGCTTCCGGGGCACCACCACGGTGGTCAAGTACGGCGGCAACGCCATGGCCGGCAGCGAGCAGCTCTCGCTGTTCGCCGAGGACGTGGTGTTGTTGCGGTCGGTGGGCATGGACGTCGTGGTCGTCCACGGCGGCGGGCCCCAGATCGGCGCCCTCATGGCCCGCCTGGGCAGGGTCCCCGAGTTCGCCGACGGCCTGCGGGTCACCGACGCCGACACCCTCGACATCGCCCGCATGGTCCTGGTGGGCAAGGTCAACCGCGACATCGTCACGGCCGTGAACACCCACGGGGCTCCGGCCGTGGGAGTCTCAGGGGAGGATGCCGGCCTCCTGCTCGCCCGCCAGCGTTCGGACGAGCTGGGCTTCGTGGGCGACATCGACGAGGTGCGACCCGCCATCCTGGAGCGCCTGCTGCGCGAGGAGCTGATCCCGGTCGTGGCCACCATCGGCAGCGACGGCGCCGGCCAGGCCTACAACATCAACGCCGACACCGCCGCCGGCGCCATCGCCCAGGCGCTGGGGGCCGAGAAGCTGGTGTACCTGACCGACGTGGAGGGCCTGCGGGCCGACGTCGACGATTCCCACAGCGTGATCTCCACGTTGAGCGTCGAGGGTCTCGACGCCATGATTGCCGGCGGTTCGATTGCGGGCGGCATGATCCCCAAGGCCGCCTCGTGCGTGCACGCGGTAAAGGGGGGAGTGGGCCACGCCCACATCCTCGATGGACGGGTCCCCCACGCCCTGCTCCTGGAGGTCTTCACCCACACGGGCGTGGGCACCATGGTCGGCACGACGGTCGAGGGATGAACCCGCTCATGGCCACCTACGCACCCAGCCGGGTCACCTTCGTGCGGGGCCAGGGCACCGAGCTGTGGGATGACGAGGGACGGCGTTACCTCGACTTCCTGTCCGGCCTGGGCGTGACCTCGCTCGGCCACGCCCACCCGGCCGTGACGGAGGCCGTGGCGCGCCAGGCCGCCACCCTCTCGCACGTGTCCAACCTCTTCGGCAATGAGGTGGGGCCCCAGGTGGCCACCACCCTCGACCGCCTGCTGGGCGGTGGCGGCCAGGTCTTCTTCACCAACTCCGGGGCCGAGGCCAACGAGTGCGCCCTCAAGCTGTCCCGCAAGTCGGGGGGCCGGGGTCGCCACGTGGTGGTCAGCGCCTACGGCTCGTTCCACGGACGCACCCTGGCCACCCTGCACGCCACCGGTCAGCCGGCCAAGCACGAGGCCTTCCAGCCCCTGCCCGAGGGCTTTCGCCACGTGGCCTGGTGCGACCTCGACGCCCTCGCCGCGGCCCTCGACCCCACTGTGGGCGCCGTGCTGCTCGAGGCCGTACAGGGGGAGGGCGGGGTGCAGCCGGCAACGGTGGAGTACTTCGCCGGAGTGCGCCGCCTGTGCGACGAGCGGGGTGTGCTGTTGATGGTCGACGAGGTCCAGACCGGTTTCGGGCGCACCGGGCGGTGGTTCGGCTTCGAGCACTTCGGCGTCCGTCCCGATGTGGTCACCCTGGCCAAGGCGCTCGGCAACGGCATGCCCATCGGGGCGTGCTGGGCCCGGGCCGAGGTGGCCGCCGCCTTCGTCCCTGGCGACCACGGCACCACCTACGGCGGCCAACCCCTGGCCACCGCCGCAGCCCAGGCTGTCCTGGCCGTCATGGAGTCCGAGGACGCCCCCGCTCGGGCCGCCGCCGCTGGGGCCCGACTGGCCGCCGGCCTGGGCCGCCTGCCCGGCGTCGTCTCGGTGCGAGGCCTTGGCCTCCTGCTGGCGGCCGAGCTCGACGGGCCGCGCGCCCGCCAGGCGACCGATGCCGCCCTCGACCGCGGTCTGGTGGTCAACGCGGTTACCCCTACGGCCATCCGCCTGGCCCCGCCGCTGCTGGTATCCGACGCCGAGATCGACGAGGCCCTGTCGATCCTCACCCAGGTACTGACCCCGTGACCGTCCGCCACCTGCTCGAGGTCGACGACCTGGCGCCCGACGAACTGGTGCGGGTGCTCGACCTGGCCGAGGCGGCCGATCCGGCGCCCGTCCTCGCCGGCAAGGGCGTGGCCCTGGTCTTCGAGAAGCCCTCGACCCGGACCCGCAACGCCAGCGAGATGGCCGTGGTCCAGCTCGGAGGCCACCCGGTGTCCATGGGCGGCGACGAGGTGGGGATCGACGGTCGGGAGACGGCCGAGGACCTGGCCCGCACCCTGGCCGGCTACCACGCGGCCATTGGCGCCCGGGTCTTCGCCCACGCCACCCTCGAGCGCATGGCCGGGGTTTCCCCGGTCCCGGTGGTCAACCTCTTGAGCGACACGGCGCATCCCACCCAGGCCCTGGCCGACCTGCTCACCCTGCGCCAGCATTTCGGCGCCCTGGCCGGTCGGGAGCTGGCCTGGGTGGGCGACGCCAACAACGTGTTCCACTCGCTCAGCCTGGCTGCGGCCATGGCTGGGATGGGGGTGCGCATCGCCAGCCCCGAGGGCTACGGCCCCGACGCCCCCCACCTGGCCCGGGTCCGGGCGCTGGGCGTCGAGGTGGCCGTCACGACCGCGCCCGAGGAGGCGGTGGCCGGGGCCGACGTGGTGTCCACCGACGTGTGGGCCTCCATGGGACAGGAGGACGAGGCCGTGGCGCGTCGAAAGGCGTTCGCCGGCGCCTACACCGTTGACTACGGGCTCATGGACGGCGCCGCCACCGATGCCGTCTTCCTGCACTGCCTGCCGGCGCACCGGGGCCAGGAGGTGGCGGCCGAGGTGGTCGACGGCCCGGCCAGCCTGGTGTGGGCCCAGGCTGCCAACCGCATGCACGCGGCCCGGGGCCTGCTGTGGTTCCTGCTGGAGGCGGGATCATGAGCGAACCCGTCGCCCTGGGCAAGCCCCAGCGCCAGCACCGCATCGCCGGGATCCTCGGGGCCGAGGCCGTCAACAGCCAGGCCCGCCTGGTGGAGCTGCTGGCCGACGAGGGCGTCACCGCCACCCAGGCCACCGTCTCGCGCGATCTCGACGAGATGGGGGCGGTGAAGGTGCGGGTGCCCGGCGGCGACACCGTCTACGCCATCCCTGAGCTGGCCTTCGAGCAGGTGGCGCCGGGGGATCACCTGCGCCGGGTCTTCTCCGACTGGGTCGTGGAGGTGGCCCGCTCGGCCAACCTGGTGGTGTTGCGTACCCCTCCGGGGTCGGCCCACGTGGTGGGCTCGGCGCTCGACCGCAGCGGGTTGAGCGAGGTGGTGGGCACCGTGGCCGGCGATGACACCGTGCTCGTGGTGGTGGCCGAGCACGCCGACGGCGCCGACGTGGCCCGCCGCCTTCGGGCCCTGGCCGGACTTGATCAACCATGACACTTGGGAGGACGAGATGAGCAAGCGTGCGGTGCTGGCCTACAGCGGGGGTCTGGACACCTCGGTGGCGGTGCGGTGGATGGGCGAGGAGCTGGGGACCGAGGTCATCGCCGTGGCCGTCGACGTGGGCCAGGGCGGCGACTTCGAGGCCATCCGCACCCGCGCCCTGGCCGCCGGTGCCGTCGAGGCCGTGGTGGTCGACGCCCGGGCCGAGTACGCCGAGGACTTCGTCGTCCCGGCCCTACGGGCCAACGCCCGCTACGAGGGGAAGTACCCGCTGGTGTCGTCGCTGTCGCGGCCGCTCATCGTCAAGCACCTGGTGGCGGCCGCCCGCCAGCACGGGGCCGACGCGGTGGCCCATGGCTGCACGGGCAAGGGCAACGACCAGGTCCGCTTCGAGGTGTCGACGGGCGCCCTGGCCCCCGACCTCGAGGTGCTGGCCCCGGTCCGGGGCTGGGGCCTGACCCGGGAGGAGTCGATCGACTACGCCGAGCGCCACGACATCCCCGTCACCGTCACCAAGGCCAGCCCCTACTCCATCGACCAGAACCTGTGGGGCCGCACCATCGAGTGCGGCATCCTGGAGGATCCCTGGGAGTCGCCTCCCGAGGAGGTCTACGAGACGACCGTGCCCACGGCCACCGAGGCCCGTGAC
>JALZNY010000007.1 GCA_030857525.1 Actinomycetota bacterium | reverse complement strand
CGCTACCTTTTGGATCTCACCCCGCCCTCCGATGAGGACGTGCAGGCCCGCCTGGGCGACGCCGCGGGAGGGACGATCGACCTCGACCACACGTTGGCCGTGGGCCGGTACTGGAAAGCCTTCCCCGAGGATACGGTGGTCATCGAGGTAGAGCCGGCCGACCGGTCGTTCGGCCTCGGGTTCACCGACGCGGTGGAGGCGGCCATGGAGCCGGTCCTGGCCATGGTGCGAGACGAGGTAGGCATGGACAACGACGGCATCACCACGAGCCAGGTCGACGGATCGTGAGCGACCAACCGCCCGGCGGGGGGGACAACCAGGTCGAGAGCTTCGCCGCGGTGTGGGGCCAGATCGAGGCGCTGGCCGACGACCTGTTGTCCCATCCCGACCCGGGCGTGGTGGCCCAGGTCGAGGAGCTGCTCGACTGGGTCGACGTGTTCCACCGCGACGGTCTGGGCCGGCTGGTGGAGATGGTTCGGGGTTGGCGGGGCGAGCTGTTCCTCAACAGCGTGGCCGGCGACGAGGTGACGGGCACCATGCTTGGGGCCTACGGCCTGGGCGAGGGCGCCGAGCTCGAGGCCGAGGCCTCCGAAGCGGTCGAGGCGGCGCTGGCCGAGGTGCGCCCGCTGGTGGAGTCCCACGGCGGCGCCCTGGAGGTCGATCACGTCAGGGACGGGATCGTGGCCGTGCGCATGCTGGGGACCTGTGACGGCTGTCCCAGCTCCTCGGCCACCCTGACCTACGGCGTGGAGGCAGCCCTGCGCGAGCACTGGCCCAACTTCCGCCGCCTGGAGCTGCTCGACCCGCCGGCTGAGGCGGATCCGGCCAAGGCCGGGCTGGAGTGCGTGGCCGCCCCTGGCGCCGATGCCGCGTCCGACGGGGTCCTGGTGGAGCTGCAGGATCGGTCCACGCATCGATGAGCCTGGAGCCCGAGGACCTCACCTACCGGGCCCGGGCCCTGGCGCAGACCCATCCGCTGACCAAGCTGGCCGGGCACTACATCGAACGGGCGGTGGGGGAGCAACGCACGTCCCAGCCCATCCCCGAGATCGGCATCTGGGCGGGAGGCGCGCTGATCGACGGGTACTGCCTGCGCCGGGTGGAGGAGGACGACGCCGGCCTCATCTTGGGGGCGCTGGAATGCGAGGCCCTTGAGCTCGACCGGCTGGAGGAGGAGGCTTCTCGGATCGCGGCGGAGGTTCGTACCGGCGCCGGCGACTACCTCTTGGGCGACGACGGGCGCACGGTGGCCGCCCTCGACCGCTTGGTCCACTCCCAGGTCGACCGGCGCCTGGAGCACTGGCGCGATTCGGTCGACGAAAAGGCCTGGGTCGAGTTGGAGGAGTACCTCACGTGGTGGGTGGTCAAGGGCTACGCCCTGCGCATCGCCGAGAACGACCTCGGAGCCATCGGTCCCGCTGCCGTGCGCGGCCCGTCGTGAGGGTGCTCATCGCCGGGGTGGGCAACGTGCTGCGGGCCGACGACGCCTTCGGGGTGGAGGTGGCCCGTCGCTTGGAGACCATGGAGCTCCCGCCCGGGGTGCGGGTGGTGGAGACGGGCATCGCCGGCATCGCCCTGCTCACCGAGATCCAACAGGGCTGGGACGCCCTGGTGGTGGTCGACGCCGTCGATCACCAACGCCCTCACGGGACGGTCATGCTCATCGAGCCCGAGGTGATCGACGTGCATGCGCTCACGTGGGCCCAGCGGGGTGACATGCTGGCCGATATGCACCTGGCCACACCCGACCGGGTGCTCATGCTGGCCAAGGCACTCGACGTCCTCCCGCCCACCCTGTTGATGGTGGGATGCCAGATCGAGGACCCCGACGCGGTGGGCGAGCAGATGACGCCGCCGGTGGCCGCTGCCGTCGACATCGCCGTGGCCGAGGTGCTGCGCTACGTCACCAACCTCGTTGGCCCGGCGGGCTCGGTCGACGTAGCGTCCGCTTGACCATGGCGACCGACCGCCAACGGGCGATCACCGATCTCGAAGCGCAGCTGGCCCGCACCCCTCGCGCCACGCGACCGCATGAGCATGGAGCGCTGGCCTACCGCCTCGGTCTGGCTCATGCCGAGGCCCCTGGGGGCAGCCCGGAGACCAGCCTGGGAACGGCGCTGAGCTACTTCGACACCGCCGCCGCCCTCTTCGACCCCCGCCTCGATGTGATCGAGCACGCCCGGGTGCTCAACGGGGCCGGAGCCGCCCGTCGGGCCCTGGGCGACCGGGCCCGGGCCGCCGAGCTGTTCGAGCGGGCGGCCGGCCTCCTCGAGGGTCAGGGGCGGGACGACGAGCGGGCCGGGGTGCTGAACAACCTGGGCCTGGTTCGAAGTGAGCTCGGACGGCTGGAGGAGGCCGTGGTCGCCTGCGACGAGGCGGTAGAGCTGTTCGACACCAGCTCAGCCGAAGGGCGGCGTGGTCGCATCGCGACGCTGCACACCCGAGGATCGGCTCGGTCCGCTCTGGGGACCGACGAAAGCCTGGAGGCGGCGCTGGCCGACTTCCTCCTGGCTGCCGGCGAGCTCGACCCCGACGAAGCGCTGTACCACCACGGTCTGGTGCAGCACAGCCTCGGGGTGACCTACAGCGCCCTGGCCGGGCGCCAGCCCGGGGAGCGGTCGCAGCTGCTCAGCCTGGCTGTCGCCGCCTTTCGGGAGTCCCTTACCGTCTTCACCCGTCTGGCCTTCCCCTTCCAGCACGCCCTGGTCAAACACAACCTGGGCCTGGCCTGGTCGGGTCGGGGCGGTCTCACCAACCTGCGCCGGGCGCTGGTGGCCTTCGAGGATGCGGTGTCGATGTTCGACCCCCGGATGCATGCCGACGCCTGGCGACAGGCGTACTCCAGCTTGGAGCGGACCGAGAAGGAGCTGGCCGAGCTGGCGCCGGGCCTGGACCGGGCTGAGCACTTCGCCGCCTTGCTGGTCGCAATCGACTTCGACGAGCGCCGAGCCCTGCTGCAAGAGCGCCTGACCGCCCTGCTCGCCCTGCCCACGGAGAACCGCCGGCGCTCGAGCCTCATCGAGCTGGCCCTGGCCTCGGCCAAGCTCCCCTACGACGAGGCCCGGGCCGTGATCGAGGCCGAGCTCTCGGTCCTCATCGAGCTCCCCAGCGAAAGTCTCGAGCCCGGTCTACGGGCTCGCTTCGACGCCCACCGGCGCCTGGAAGGCCTGGAAGGCCTGGAAGGCGAGGAGGCTCGAGAAAGTGCCGACCGCGCCCTCGACCAGGCCATCGGCAACGCTCTCCAGGGGCCCCAGCGCATCTCCGTGCGTGACTTCTTCTACTCGCTCGGCTGGGAACGTCCGTGAGTGACACCACCACTCCCGAGGAGGTGGCCACCACGTTCGTGTCTGCCATCGCGTGGGGTGAGCATCATACGGTTTGGAATCTCTTGTCGGGTGAGGGGCGGACGCTCGTGCTGCGCCTGGGCGCCACCCGAGGGATGGACCAGGCCCTCGCCGCCCGGCTCCGGGACGGGACCGCGGCCACGGCCGAGCGCGAGGAGTTCCTCACCGACTTGGTGAACGGCTTGCGGGCCGACCTGGCTGGCAACGACCTCGACACCCTCGAGGCCGAGCGTGACCTGGCCGGCGAGGAGGGTGGGGCGGGCACGGTACGGGTGATCCTCGTGTCACCCCTACCCGAGGTGCTGGGGCTGCCCGGGTTGCCCTTCGCCACCATGGAGATGACCGAGGAGGAGGGCGGGTGGCGGGTCGATCGGCTGGTCCCCCGCACCAGCAAGTGAGCGACGCGGCGGGGTCCGAGACGATCGAGCGCTTCGGACGCCCGATGCGCCAGTTCCCCGTGGCCGTGTCGGCCGGCGCCATGGCCGGCGCCTGGGCCCGCCAGGAGGGCGCTCCGGCCGGGGCCACAGTGGTGGTCGACCAGGAGGTCACCGCCCTCGGACGGCTCGGCCGGGCGTGGGACCGGCCGGCGGCGACGACGCTGACCCTGGCCATGGTGCTGCGACCGCCCCTGCCCCCCGAGCAGGGTGACATGGCCTGGCTGGTGGCCGGCCTGGGTCTGCTCAACGGCATCGACGCCGCTTGCCCCGGACACGAGCTGGCCATGCACTGGCCCGACGACGTGATCGACGTCACCAGTGGCGAGGTCGTGGGCAGCACCAAGGTGGAGATCCAGCTCGGGGCGGGCGAGGTGCGCGCCGCGGTAGCCATCCTGCGGGTCGATCTGGCCCGCCTAGGCGCGGCGGAGGCGTCCGGGCGTGACAGGGTGCTCGAAGCCGTGGTAGGTGCCGTCGACGACGCTGCCGCCACCCTGGTCGACGGATCGGAGATGGCGGCGGCCGCGTACGAGCGGCGCTCCTTCCTGGTGGGCCGGCGGGTGAAGCTGCGCCTCATGCCCAAGGGCGAGACCCGGGGGACGGTCCGGGCCTTCGACCGGAGCGGGCGCCTGGAGCTGGCATCGGCCACCGGGATGGTCGAGCGCATCTCGGTCGACATGCTGCGCGAGCTCCAGGTGGTGTGACGAAGGTGGACGAGGGCTTCGTCCCGCCGTTCGTGGAGCCGACCGGTCCTGCGGTCGACGACGGCGAGGTACTGCGCAGCTTCGCCCGGGACCGAACGGCGGGCCACTCGCCCCGCTTCCACGTGGAGCGGCCGACACTGCTGGTCGGGCGCAACGTGGCCGCCGCCGTGCGCATCGGTCCCCGGACCGTGCTGGTCCGGGCTGACCTACCCGACGTGGTCGCCGGGGCCAAGGCCGAGGTGGAGGAGGCCCTGGCCGCCGAGGGACTGGCCTGCTTCGACGAGGACACCCTGTTGGCCACCCCGGTGGCGCTCCAGCTCCTCGGGCTGCGGGTGTCGAGCTGGGACCTGTGGGGCGACGACATCGATGCGGCCTTCGCCGTCCTGCGCGCCGGCTGCATCGCCGACCAGTCCGGCCCGTTCAGCGACCCAGCGTTGCCTTGATGGCGGCCTTGGCCTCGTCGACGGTCATGGTGACCAGCTCCGGTAGGGGGCGGTCGAGCTTGGACACGAGGATGTCGGCCAGGTAGTAGCCCACCCGCCAGCGTCCTTCGACCAGGCCGGCGCCGAACCAGGTCTCCACCGCGGTGGGATCATCGAGGCCGGCGGCGAAGCGGGCCAGGAGGTCGTCACGGTGCTCCTCGCACCACGGCAGCCATTCGGCGAACCCTCCGTGGCCGTACCAGAAGTACTCATCCTCGGGGCGGCCGGGCACAACGGTCCTGGTCGCCCTGATGGCCAGACCCTCGTAGAAGGCGAGCCAAGCGGCGTCGTCCTCGGGCGGGGCCGAGCCGAGGGCGATCTCGTGCCAGGCGTGGGTGTCCTCGTGGGCGACGAGCAGGCGCATCCCCTCTTCGGAGTGGAACCACTCCAGGCAGTGGAACAGGGTCACCCGGCCGTCGAGACGACCCACGTCGGCATCGGTGGAGAACGAGCCCACCAACAGCACGTGACGGGGCGCGGGTTCGCCCGGCAGCCCCAACGCCTGGCCAACGGCCGGCTCCACCTCCTCGATAAGGCGGTGCTCCACCGGTGCCGCCCCCCGGACGCGGGTGCGCACGGTCGACAGGTCGCGCACCACGCTGGCCCGGCCCTCGGTCGTCCCGTGGCCGTCGTAGTAGGCCGCGAACACCTCAGGATGGGCGCCTTCGTAGCGCTCGACCCAGAGCTGCTCGCGCACCACCGGGCTCTCCAAAAAGGCGGCCCGCGCGAATGCGTCGAACTCGGGTGAGGTATCGACGATGTCGGCCATGCACGATTGTCGACCGCATCGCCCTCGCTGGCAAGGCGGCGATCGCTCGGTCGGTCGGTTGGGTGACGGAGCGGCTCTTTTGGTCTAGATGCAAATAGTAGTTAGTGCTACTACCGGAAAGATGCAGGTGGACGACGTTCTCGTCCAGCCTCACTGCCGCTAAGGTGACGGGCCATGTGGGCGGGACACGGGGCGAGAGGGGCAAGGGTGGGCATCCGGGACGGCAACGGGAGATGGTGACCCAGACCCTCAAGTGCGAACGTCACGGGGAGACCACGCGCCTGACCTGTGTCGATTGCGAGCAGGCCATCTGCCCCAAGTGCATGACCCGCACGGAAGTAGGGCTTAAGTGCGAGCGCTGCGCCGAACCCGTGGCCACGCCCGACGTGATCCTCGGCCGCCGTACCTCTCACCTCCCGCTGGTGGCCGGGGTGACCGGACTCCTGCTCGTGGCCCTGGTCGCCTTCGTGGCGCTGCGCCCGTCGGAGCCGTCCGAGGAGCCCGCCGCCGCCCTACCGCCTACCGGTACCTGGACCGAGGCGCCCAGCCTGTCGGCCATTCGGGGGACCACCACCGCCGTGGTCCTCGATGACGGTCGAGTCCTGGCTGCGGGCGGTGGGGTGGGGGCGATCGCCCTGGCCGCAGCCGAGATCTACGATCCCACCTCCCAGGCCTGGCAGGTGGTGGCCCCTCCCGCCGGCGCCCGCCGTGGGCACCAGGCCGTGGTCCTCGAGGACGGGCGGGTCCTGGTGGCGGGGGGGCTGGCCGAAGGGATCCCCCTGGCCACCGCCGAGGTCTACGACCCCGCCGCCGACACCTGGGCGCCCGTCGCACCCATGTCGGTTCCTCGCCTGGGCCACTCGCTGACCCTGCTGGCCGACGGCCGCGTGCTGGTCGCAGGCGGTAGCGCCCTCGAGTCCGAGGGGGCGGCAGCCGGAGGCCAGACGTTGCGGACCGAGGCGTCGACCGAGATCTTCGATCCGGCCCCAGGTACCTGGTCGGCGGGCGGGGCCATGGGAACGGCCCGCTTCGAACACACCGCCACCCTGCTCGGCGACGGCCGGGTGCTCATGGTCGGCGGGCTGGGCCCGACGGGGGAGGGCGACACCGTGGGCGCACTGGCCTCCACCGAGCTCTACGACCCGGCGGCCGATGCCTTCGTCGGCTCGACCGACCTGGCCGCAGCCCGGACCAACCACGCCGCCGCCCTGCTGAACGACAACGCAGTGATCGTCAGCGGTGGCGCCGGTGGCGAGAACGGCGACATCTCGCTCGCCTCGGTCGAGGTCTTCGACAGCCGAGGCGCATCCTGGTCGACGGTGGGGGCCATGGGCACGACCCGCACCGGCCACACCGCCACCGCGCTGGACGACGGACGGGTGCTTGTTGCCGGCGGCGAGACGGTACGCCGAGGCGAGCGCCGCTCGCTCACCAGTGGCGAGATCTTCGAGTTCGACCGCGGCGCCACGGGGGAGTGGCGTTCCGCCGGAGACATGGCCTGTCCTCGCAGTGAGCAGGCCGCCGTGCTGCTCGGCGACGGCAGTGTGCTGGTCATCGCCGGCGATGCCGCCTTCCCGGGGCAGGCGCCGACGGCCCAAAGTTGCGTTGGACAGTACCAACCCTGACACCGAAAGAGGTCGAACGATGGCAAAGATGAGCGGATTGCGCCGGCGAAAGGGCGAGGACGCCAAGCTCGAGGAAGGGAGCGAGGAGGGCCAGGAGAAGGACAACCGCAAGCGCGCCCTCATCCTGTGCATCCTGGCCCTGCCGTTGCTGGCCGCCTTCTACGGCCTCGTGCTGTGGTGGTCCCAGCCCCGGTCCCCGGGCGACGAGCTCCGGATCGACGAGTTCACCAACTTCATGGCCCAGGGGCGCATCCAGGAGGCGGAGATCCTCGAGACCGACAACCGCATCGTCGGCACCTACGACCGGGGTCAGTACTGGGTGGCCTACTCGGGGGGCAACGAGACGATCTTCGCCCGCCTGACCAGCGCCCTGGAGGACGCCGGCGTGCCCTTTTCGGTCCAGCAGCAACCGCTCAAGAACCTGGTCACGCCCATCACCTTGCTGCTCCCCGCCCTGATCATCATCGACGGCCTGTTCATCTTGTTCCTGGCCTTCGGCCGGGGCGGTGACGGTTTCACCGCCTTCAGCCGCTCCCGGGGCAAGCGCCTGGCCATGGGCGAGTCCAAGATCACCTTCGGCGACGTCGCCGGCCTCGACGAGGCCATGGAGGAGCTCATCGAGATCCGTGACTACCTGTCGAACCCCGACAAGTTCCTGGCCATGGGCGCCTCGGTGCCCAAGGGCATCCTCCTCACCGGCCCTCCCGGCTGCGGCAAGACGCTGCTGGCCCGGGGCCTGGCGGGGGAGTCCAATGTCCCCTTCTTCTCCATCTCAGGCTCGGACTTTGTCGAGATCTTCGTCGGTGTCGGCCCCGCCCGCATCCGCGACTTCTTCAAGGTGGCCACGCAGGCGGCCCCGTGCATCGTCTTCATCGACGAGCTCGACGCGGTGGGTCGCGGTCGAGGCACCCATTCCATGGGCGGGACCGACGAGCGCGAGGCCACCCTCAACCAGCTCCTGGTGGAGATGGACGGCTTCGAGTCGGGCAGCGGCGTGGTGGTGCTGGCTGCCACCAACCGCCCCGACATCCTCGACACCGCCCTCATGCGCCCGGGTCGCTTCGACCGGAGGGTCGCCATCGAGCGCCCCGACATCAAGGGCCGGGAGGGCATCCTGCGCATCCACGCCCGGGGCAAGCCCTTCGACGACGACGTCAACATCGACGAGGTGGCCAAGCGGACCGTCGGCTTCTCCGGCGCCGATCTGGCCAACGTGGTCAACGAGGCCGCCCTGCTCGCCGCCCGCCGGGGCGACTCCTCGATCCGCCAGAGCCACTTCTTCGAGGCCATCGAGCGGCTCATGGCCGGGCCCGAGCGGCGCTCGCGCATCCTCTCCCCTCAGGACCGCCACCGCATCGCCTACCACGAGGCCGGCCACGCCCTGGTCTCCACCGCCCTGCCCGGCACCGACCGGGTGGGCAAGCTCTCCATCGTGGCCCGCGGTCACGCGGGAGGCTTCACCTGGATGGTGCCCGAGGGCGATCAGGCCTCGGTCACCCGCTCGCAGCTCCTCGACCGCATCGCCGCCGCCCTCGGCGGACGGGCGGCCGAGATGGTGGTCACCGGTGACCTCTCGAGCGGCGCCATGGCCGATCTCGACCACGCCGTCTCCCTGGCCCGGCGCATGGTCACCGACTTCGGCATGAGCGACCGTCTGGGTCCGTTCACGGTGCGCTCGGTCCTCAACGGCGCTCTCAAGGAGGGTCTGTACGGAGCCGGGTACTCCGAGCGGGTCGCGTCGGAGATCGACCTCGACATCCAGGAGGTGCTGGCTGAGGCCGACTCCCGGGCTACGGCGATCCTGATCGACCAGCGCCCCGTCCTCGACGCCATCGCCCATGCCCTCATGGAGGCCGAGACCCTCGAGGGTGACGTGCTCGACGGTCTGCTCCTGCCCGTCAACCAGCACCCGCGGGAGCCGGTGAGCCGCTGATGGCATCGTCGCCGGCCGTCAAGCAGGCCACCAGCTGCCGGCAGCACCGACGTCGGGACGCGGTGGGCACGTGCGCCGCCTGTGCCACCCCACTGTGTCGAGACTGCATGATCCCGACCCCGGTGGGGTTCAAGTGCACGTCCTGCGTCGGCGGCACCGTGCCGGGCCCGTCGAGAGGGACGAGGGGCGCCCAGGGGACGGGCTCGGCGTGGCGTCGGCCGGCGACGCTCGCGGTCGCCGCGGCGGCGGTCGTGCTGGTACTGATCACGGCGATGGTGCTCAGGGGAGGCGATGGCGACGAAGAGGCTCCAGGTGCCCAGGGGCTCGACGCAGCTCCGGACGGTCCCGTCGAGCGCAGGGTGCAGATCGAGGGCGCCGGCGGTTTGGCCATCGGCGCGACGCTGGCCCTGCCCACCCCCGCCGGCGATCCCGCCGGCGGGGAAGCCGTCGCCGGCGTCGTCATCATTCCCGGCTTCGGGCCCACCAACCGTGACGGCCTGGTTCCTCCTGCCGGCGTCCCCGACACGCTGTACGCCGACCTCAGCCGCAACTTCGTCGACGCCGGCATGGCCACCCTCCGCTACGACAAACGAGGCACCGGCCAGAGCGTGCTGCCCCCCGAGGAGCCACTGGCGTTCGACGACATGGTGGTCGATGCCGCCGCCGCCGTGAGCTTCCTGGCCGAGCGGGCCGAGGTCGATTCCGAGCGGATCGCCGTGGTGGGCCATGAGGAGGGTGGTCTGGTCGCGCTCGACCTGGCCGGCGACGAGCCCCGAGTAGCCAGCCTGGTCCTGGTGTCGGTCCCCGGGCGGCCGTTCCTCGAGGTGCTCACCGACGACTTCAACGGGTCGGGTCACACCGAGGAGGTGGCCGGCCTGCAGTCGGTGGTGGCCGGCCTGCTCGCCGGTGGTCCCCTCCCCGAGGCCTCCGAGCTTCCGCCGTTCCTGCGCAACTTCTTCTCGGCGACCCAGCAGGGGTACCTGGAGGACATCTTCTCCCTGGATCCGGTAGCCCTGGCGGCCGACGTCGACGTACCCACCCTCATCGTGCGGGGCGGGGCGGCGACGGGCATCTCGGGGGCCGATGCCGACGCATTGGTCGGTGCGCTCGGGCCCGACGCCCAGGTCGTGGTGGCGGCGGACGCGGGGCCGACCCTGTCGATCGTCGACCCCCTGGCCGGCGTCCCCGACGCCGCCGACCCGAGCTCGGCCTCCCACGAGCACGGGGCCGGGGCCCCCACGGTGGTGACCCAGCGAGCCGAGGCCACCATGGCCGACATCACCCGGTTCCTCACGACCAGCGTCGCCTGAGCCGGCCTCGACACTCGCCCAGTAGGTGCGGGAAACATCTATTGAGATGCCAGGCAAGGTGACGCAGACTGGATCTCGTACTGGGGTATGGGCGTTCAACTTCGACATCAGCTCGCCCCCGGGCCTGGCCTCGACCGATGCCTACGCCCTCTTCGGATGGGACGACACCCGCGACACCCCGCCCGACCTGGTGCTCGACGGTCCGAGCGCTCCCGGCTTTGGGACCCAGGACATCTACACCGCGCCGTGCAGCACTCGGTCGTGCCCGTCGCCAACTCCAATCTGGCCAAGATCCTGCTGGCCGGGATGATCGGCCTGATCGCCGTGGGCCTGCTCCTCCTCGGGATCACCCTGGGACGGCGGAAAGGACCCAAGAGCCCCACGCCAAGCCGCACCAAGCTGGACAAGACCACCGCCAAGGTCGGCTGAGCCCGCGGCCCTGTCGCTGGCCACGACCGCCGCCAGAGGCGGCCCCGCTGGCTGGCGACCAGGCGAGCGAAGCTCGCCAGGAAGTTGTTCTGGGCACTGACCGGTGGCTTCGCCGCCGGTCAGTGCACGTTCAAGCTCGCCTGAACGGAGCGAAGCGAGTGAGGGCGATCACCCGGGCAGCGGCGGAGCTTCGAGGCAGCCGGCCTCGCGACCGACGAGGCGGAGGCCGACGCGGTCGCCCACCCCGAACTCGGCCGTGCTCGACGTCTGCTCGGCCAGCTCGGGATACATGAGCTGGGCCGGGCTGGAGACATGGCCGAGGCCGATCACATGGCCCAGCTCGTGGAGCAGGACCCGCCCCCGGGTGATGCCCTCGCCGAAGCCGCCGGGAAGGCGCTCCTGGGTGTCCCGGTTGAGGATGACGTCGGCGTTGAGCTCGAGGACCCCGCTCACCAGGCTGGTGCTCACCTGGATGGGGTTGCCCTTCCCGGCCACGATGATGTCATCGCCCGAGCTGTCGGGACCCGAGCCCGTGCCCAGCGTCGACCAGCCGATGAGGATGGGCGCCCACCGTTCGCCGTAGCGCTCGGGCTGGTAGGCGGGCCGGCCCACGTCGAGGGGCTCATCGGTGGCGCCGTCGTAGACAAAGGTGAGGCCCGTGGCAACGGCCAGCCGGTCGACGGCGGCGTGCACGTCGTCGACCGCCCCCGGCGGCGCCAGCGCGTCGTTGAGGACGTAGTGGACCGGCTCGCAGGCGGGAAAGCGGATGGGTTGGCAACCGCTGGCGTCGGCGTGGAGGAAGGCGTAGCCGGACGCAGCCAGCTCCTGGGCCTGGCCGTGGACGGCGCTGCCGAGGTGTCCGGCGGCCGGACACCGGTCGTCGACCGCTACTGCGGCCTGGTCGACACCTCCTGGTGCAGGGTCGCCGGGGGCGAGCACGGTCGCCCGGGCCACACCCGCCACCGTCACCAGGGCGGCCAGGCCCACTGCGGCGCGGGGAAGCCACGCCGGGGCGCTGGCCTGTTGGCGCAGGATGCCGCCGATGGTGGTAGGCGGTCCGTGGTCGGCCAGCCCTTCCACCCGAAACGGGTGGTCGCGGACGTGACCACGCAGGAAGGTGGCCCCAGCTCGGGCGACCACCGTGGCAGTCGCCTTGCTGCCGGCACCGACCGTCACCACCCGAGGCTCTACCTCGACGGTGACCCCAGGGGCAGACTGGCGCGCCGAGCTCGGAACCGGTCCGACACCGGGCGCAGGCTCGGATGCCGGGCCACCCGCGCCGGCGAGGGTGACCTCGATCGCGACATTGCCCCGGTTGTCCAGGACCAGGCGGTGTCGACCCTGGCGTGGCCCCTGGGACATCGGTGGGTCGAGGGTGGCGTAGACATCGCTGAACGGGGCCACCGACAGCATGGCGTCGACGGTGATGGGGGACACAGCCGAGCCGGCAGGCCCGGCCCCGGTGACCCGCACCCCGACAGGGAGGGGCCCGGCGGGAGGCGACGGCGCTCGGGGGGCCTTGAAGACCGCCTTGACCTCGAGGGAGCCGGCGGCGGGCACGGTGGCGGTGGCGGGGATGACCCAGGACCAGGCCGCGGGCTCACCGGTGACGTCGATGCGCACGTCGATCGGTTCATCGCCGTCGTTACGCAGCCCAACGGTGGCGGTCGCCAACCCCTCGTGGCTGACAGGGACCTCGACGGGTTCGAGGGAGGCGCTGATCGTCACGGCGACAGGCTGGCGGCAAGATAGGCGCTGCGGATGGGCGGGCACCAGATGATGACGGAGCGGATTCGCTCGGTAGGCAGATCGGCCGGCACCAGGTAGTTCTGGGGGCCGATGGTCGACTTCAGGTCGGCGATCTCCACATGTGGTGCGGCCACCGCCTCGGCGCTGGTGCTGGGGTTGGGCGCCTCACTCAGCCACACCACCAGGTCGGTGTTGAGGAAGACCTCGAAGTCCTCCAGGCGCAGCGCCCGAGTGCCGTCGGCGAGCTCGAAGAGGCGCACTGTGCCCGAGCCGGGCTCGTCGATCTCGTAGAAGGAGCCTTCGGCCAGGACGGGGGCCTCGGTCATCCCGGGAAGGGGTGCTTCGTCGATGGGCGTCTCCACCTGCTGCTCGACGGTCACCCGCCACGGGCCTGGGGTGGCCACGGCGAGGCGGTGCTCGCCCGAGCTGATGGCGAACCCTTCCCCTTCGGTGGGGCAGGTGGCCTCGGCGAGGGGCTCGGGCTCGTCGGGGGACGGGCGGACCTCCAGGCGCAGTGCTCCCGATTCGCACTGGTAGCGGGCCCGCCACTGGATGGCTCCGGGGGCGATGGCGAAGCCCTGCGTCTCGGTGGGGCCGGTTCCCGAGAAGCTGGCCAGCTCGTCCCACCGGGGGGCGGCGCGGGGCCCGTGGTCGATCTGGTCGGGGAAGAGCTGGGGAGGGGCGACCGACGGCGGGGTGGTGGGGGCTGCCCGGGGTGGCGGCCCGCTCTGCCCGCAGGCAGCGACGGCGGCGAGGACGAGGGCGACGAGGCCCCAAACCCGTCGACCGCGCCACCGTCGCCTGCCCATGCCCCCGGTCTAGCGCGCCGGCGCGGGGTGTGCGGTGGCAGATCGACGGCGGATGACCAGGACGAGGGCGAGGAACAGGAGGCCGACCACGACCAGGCCGATCACGCCGGCCAGCAGGTACTTGACCAGGTTGGAGGTGGCCGGGGCCAGGGGATCGAACTGCACGGCGGCGACCAGGATGTCCTGGCCTCCGGTCACCTCGTCGAAGTTGCCGGTGTCGTCCCAGCCCACCAGGGCGAAGGCGTCGGTCGAAGCGATGCCCGGTGGTGCGTTCAGGTCGTGGTTGGTGGCGTAGACGCCGATCGTGCGATCGATGTAGCGCTCGGTGACCCGAACGTTGTCGGACCAGGTGGCGCCGTTGTCGGAGGACGACGCGTAGTACACGTCGTTGGCGGTCACGCCCGGATCGGAGCGGGTGTCGAACCAGGCCACGTCCAGGCGCCCGTCGGGCGCCATGCTGATCTTGGGCAGGCCGCTGTAGTAGAGCTGGTCGGCGTCGTCGTCGTTGATGACCACCGGATCGGCCCAGGTCTCGCCCCGGTCCGTCGAGCGGCGGTAGAAGATGTCGGCCTCGGACGACACCTCGGGGGTGCGGGAGGCCTCGTAGACCATGTGGAGCGACCCGTCGGCGCCCCCCTCGGGGCTCCACACCATCTCGACGCCGCCGAAGCTGTTGACGTTCTCGGCCAGGTGGGGGGTCACCGGGAAGACCTCGAAGGTGGCGCCCCGGTCGGTGGAGCGGGACAGGAAGTGGGCCGACTCCGGGTTGGGCATAGGTGTCGTAGGCGGT
>JALZNY010000118.1 GCA_030857525.1 Actinomycetota bacterium | reverse complement strand
GCTCCCGGCGAACGGGCCGGTCCTCGAAGCTGAAGCCTCCTTCGGCGTCGCCCACCACCGAAGCGGCCTCGACGTGGAATCCCCGGTCGTCGACGAAGGCGTCGGCCAGGATGTAGCCCTGGTTGTAGAGGCGCCGGAACGGCTCGGGCGTGGAGACGTGCCCCAGGTCGAACAGGACCTTGTGCCAGAAGCGGGCGTAGAGCAGGTGCAGCACGGCGTGCTCGACACCGCCGACGTAGAGGTCGACCCCGCCGAATGCGGGCTGGCCGTCGGTGGTGGTGCCCTGCATCCAGTAGCGCTCGATGGCCGGGTCGACCAGGGCGGCGTGGTTGTGGGGGTCGAGATAGCGCAGGTAGTACCAGCACGAGCCGGCCCACTGGGGCATGGTGTTCAGCTCCCGGCGGTAGGGCCGGGGGCCGTTGCCCAGGTCGAGGGTGACCTCGGCCCACTCCTTGGCCCGGGCGAGCGGCGGTTCGGGCACGCTGTCGTCGTCGTCGCCCACCACGGTGGGGGTGTAGTCGTCGATGTCGGGCAGGGTGACGGGCAGCATCGACTCGGGTACGGCCACTGGGAGGCCGTCGTCGTCGTAGACGATGGGGAAGGGCTCGCCCCAGTAGCGCTGGCGGCTGAACAGCCAGTCGCGCAGGCGGTAGGTGACGGTCTCCTCGCCGGCGCCGACGGTGACCAGCCACCGGTTGATGGCGGCGATGGCCTCGGCCGTGCTCAGCCCGTCGAGGGAGACACCGTCGTTGGACGAGGCCATGGCCACGCCGTCGCCGGTGTACGCCTCGGGCCAGGCCGAGGCGGGCGTGTCGGGATCGAGGCCGTGGCCGGCGAACCAATCCGCAGGGGGCCGGACCACGCCCACCACCGGGAGGTCGAAGGCGGCGGAGAACTCGAAGTCGCGCTCGTCGTGGGCGGGGACGGCCATGATGGCCCCCGTGCCGTAGCCCATGAGCACGTAGTCGGCCACGAAGACGGGGATGTGGTCGCCGGTGGTGGGGTTCACGGCGAAGGCGCCGGTGAACACGCCGGTCTTGACCCGGGACTCGACCTGGCGCTCGATGTCGGAGCGGGAGCCGGCGTAGCGCCGGTAGCCGGCGACGGCCTCCATGGGCGAGTCCCAGCCGCTGACCGGCACCCCTTCGATCAGCCCGGCCAGCCCGGCCCCGCGCCACGAGATGGGGTCGGCGTCGCCCCACGAGCCGGCGACGATCTCCGCTACGAGCGGGTGCTCGGGGGCCAGCACCACGTAGGTGGCCCCGAAGAGGGTGTCGGGCCGGGTGGTGAAGACCCCGATGGTGGTGGAGCGATCATGGGCCAGGGGGAACTCGACGCGAGCGCCCACGCTGCGACCGATCCAGTTGCGCTGCATGGCCTTGATGCGCTCGGGCCAGTCGATCAGGTCGAGGTCGCCCAGCAGGCGCTCGGCGAAGGCCGTGATGCGCATCTTCCACTGCTGCAGGGGTCGCTGGTAGACGGGAAAGTTGCCCCGTTCGCTGCGCCCATCGGGGGTGACCTCCTCGTTGGCCAGCACCGTGCCCAACCCCGGGCACCAGTTGACCGGGGCCTCGTCGCGGTAGACGAGGCGCTGGGTGTCGACGTAGGCCCGCTGCTCGGCCGCCGACAGCGCCGGCCACGGGCGGCCTTCGGGGTGTTCGGCGTCGACGGCCAGGTGGATCCCGTCCTCCAGCTCGGCCACGAGCTCGTCGATCGGCCGGGCCCGGCCGGCCTCGGGGTCGAACCACGAGTGGTAGATCTGCAGGAAGATCCACTGCGTCCAGCGGTAGTAATCGACGTCGGTGGTGGCCACGCTGCGACGGTCGTCGTGGCCGAGGCCCAGAGCCCGGAACTGGCGGCGCATGGTGGCGATGTTGGCCTCGGTGGTTACCCGAGGGTGCTGGCCGGTCTGCACGGCGTACTGCTCGGCGGGCAGGCCAAAGGCGTCATAGCCCATGGCGTGGAGCACGTTGTGGCCGGTCATCCGCTTGAAGCGGGCAAAGACGTCTGTGCCGATGTAGCCGAGCGGGTGGCCGACGTGCAGGCCCACCCCGCTCGGGTACGGGAACATGTCGAGCACGTACAGCTTGGGCCGGCCGGCTACCTGCTCGAAGCCGCCCGACAGCTCACCCGACGGGTTGGGCGCGTGATAGGTGCCTTCGGCTTCCCACCGGTCCTGCCAGCGACCCTCGATCTCGTTGGCCAGGGTCGCGCCGTAGCGGAAGGCCGGGGTGTCGTCCGGCATGGGGACGGGGGCAGGGGCGGAGGCCGGCATCGACGGCAGCGTACTGGCCCTCCCCACCGCCCTCGCCTGAGATCGAGGGCCGTCAGGGCATCAGCTAGAACAAGTCCTGAGGGACACCGGTCCTCGGCCGGTGTGTGCCATGCTCTTGATACCACGCACGAGTCGAGCCGGTTGGCCGCCGGGGAGAGGAGAGCCGCATGCGACCTCGCTGAGCCGCTCATGTCCTCGCCCGGTCGGGCGAGCCAGGCCCCCGCCGCCACGTGGTCGAGCGTTCCTGACGCTCCCCAAGGCGTAGCACCGGAGGTCTTTCCCATCGCCGGTTGACGTCTGCGCTCCGGCGCCAAATGATCACAGGAGGAACCTCCGTGCAGTCCTGGAAGCCCGATCCGTCCTTCTACCCCTCCGCCCGCATGGCCATGGAGGCCAAGCCCGAGGAGCTCGCTTACGTGGCCGTCCTCAACACCTCGGGCAACGGCACGCCCGACGCCCTGTGCGTGCTCGACACCGACCCGGCCTCGTCCACCTACGCCCAGGTCGTCGGTCGCCTCGACATGCCCAACGCCGGCGACGAGCTCCACCACTTCGGCTGGAACGCCTGCAGCTCGGCCCTGTGCCCCTACGCTCCCCACCCCCACGTGGAGCGCCGCTACCTGCTCGTGCCCGGCCTGCGCTCGTCGCGCATCCACATCATCGACACCAAGCCTGACCCCCGCTCGCCCGTCATGGCCAAGGTCATCGAGGCCGACGAGCTGGCCCGGCGCACCGGCTACAGCCGTCCCCACACCAGCCACTGCGGCCCCGATGGCGTCTACATGAACGGCCTCGGCGCGCCCGACGGTGACGGGCCCGGAGGCATCTTCCTGCTCGACCACGACAGCTTCGAGCCGCTCGGCCAGTGGGAGGTCGACCGCGGCCCCCAGCACCTGGCCTACGACTTCTGGTGGCACCTGGGCCACGACACCATGCTCACAAGCGAGTGGGGCACGCCCAACATGGTCGAGGACGGCCTCAACCCCGAGCTGCTGGGCCAGTACGGCCACCACCTCCACATCTGGGACCTACGCAAGCGGCGCCACCTCCAGGCCATCGACCTCGGCCCCGAGCAGCAGATGGTGCTCGAGCTGCGCCCGGCGCATGATCCCACCAAGGCCTACGGCTTCGTCGGCGTGGTCGTCTCCACCGCCGACCTGTCGGCCTCGGTATGGACCTGGTTCCAGTCCAACGGTTCCTGGGACGTGCGCAAGATCATCGAGATCCCGGCCGAGCCGGCCCACGCCGACCAGCTACCCCCGGCGCTGAAGCCGTTCGGGGCGGTGCCCCCGCTGGTGACCGACATCGACCTGAGCCTCGACGACCGCTTCCTCTACGTCTCGTGCTGGGGGACGGGCGAGCTGCGCCAGTACGACGTGTCGGATCCCTTCGCCCCGGTGCTGGTGGGCTCGGTCCGCCTGGGCGGCATCACCGGACGCTCACCGCATCCCGCCTCGGGCCCGCTCACCGGCGGACCCCAGATGGTGGAGGTCAGCCGCGACGGCAAGCGGGTCTACCTGACCAACTCGCTGTACGCCTCGTGGGATGCCCAGTTCTACCCCGAGGGCCTCGACGGGTGGGTGGCCAAGCTCGACGCCGACCCGACCGGAGGGCTGAGGGTCGACCCCGAATTCTTCATCCCCTTCGACGGCGAGCGGCCTCACCAGGTGCGGCTCCAGGGTGGCGACGCATCGTCCGACTCGTTCTGCTTCCCGTAACCAGCACGGGCTGATGTCATGGGTGAGCTGTGGCCTTGGGCCGCGCTGGTAGGTCTCGGTGCGTATCACGGCCTCAACCCGGGGATGGGGTGGCTCTTCGCCGTCAGCCTCGGCCTGCAGGAGCGGTCACGGCGGGGGGTCACGGCCGCGCTGCTGCCCATCGCCGTGGGCCACGAGCTGTCGGTGGCGGTGGTCGTGGTGGTGCTGGGTGGGGCGTTGGCCGCCGGGTCGGCCGCGGCCGTGCGCACGGTGGGAGCGGTGGTGCTCATCGCCTTCGGCCTGCTCAAGCTGTTCCGTCCCCGTCATCCCCGCTGGGTGGGCATGCGGGTCAACCGTCGCCAGCTCACGGCGTGGTCGTTCCTCATGTCGAGTGCCCATGGCGCCGGCCTCATGCTCCTGCCCGTGCTCGTCGGTCTCCCCACCGCCGCCGAGGGTGGGGCCGAAGCGTCCGAGCACGAACTGTTGGCGCTGGGGTCGGGTGGGGTGTCGCTGTGGTCGGGCGGCGCCGCGGTCCTGGTGCACAGCGCCGCCATGCTGGCGGTGATGGGTGTGGTGGCGGTGGTCGTCTACGAGAAGGTCGGGCTCGGCATCTTGCGCTCGGCCTGGGTCAACATGGACCTGGTGTGGGCCGTCACCCTCGTGGTTGCGGGCGTGTTCAGCCTGTTCACCTGAGCCCCTCGGGGCCGTCGAGGTCTCGCAGAAAGCGCTCGACCTCGGCCGCCAGCTCCTCGCCGGCGGCGGGGGTGAAGGCGGTGGGAGCCTCGCCCTCCCGCTCGGCGTCGTAGGCCGACTCCAGGGTGTGAACCATCTGGGTGTGCTCGATGTTGGTGGCGACCAGGTCGTCGAGCCGGTCCCGGTGGAGGCGGGCGGCCTCGTGTAGCTCGGCCACGTCGAGGCGCAGACCGGCCACCCGAGCCAGCCCTTCCACCAGGGTGGCGCTGGCCTCGGGGTAGGGCATGCCAGCGGCGTAGTGCGGTACCTGGGCCCACAGCCCCACAGCGGGGAGGCCGGCCTCGCCACAGCGCTCCTCGATGGCGGCCCCCACCCCGGCGGGAACGTCGAGGGTGGCGTGGACGTCGCCGGCCCGGGCGGCCAGCTCGGTGTCGCTGGCGGTGGTGGCCAGGCGGATGGGGCGGCTGTGGGGGACCGGGGCGGGGTAGGCGCCCAGGCCGACCACCAGGCGCACGCCCAGCTGGGAGGCCAGGTCGACAAGGGCCTCGGTGAAGGCCCGCCAGCGGATGTCGGGTTCGGCGCCGGTCAGCAGGAGGAGGTCGTGGCCCTCCAGGTCGACGCCGTGGCGCAGCTCGATGACCGGCCAGCTGAGCCCGGTGTTGACCCCGTCGACCAGGTGCATCACCGGTCGCCGGGAGCGGTGGTCGACCAGGACGTCGACGTCGAAGGCGGCCACCACCGTCGTCTC
>JALZNY010000117.1 GCA_030857525.1 Actinomycetota bacterium | reverse complement strand
GGCTGGGGTGCAGCGCGGGGGCTGCTCGCGGCCCTGGGCCTCCGGGGCACGGCGGCAGGCGTGTCCCATCTGGGCCTGGTGTGGGGGAGCGAGCTGGTCATGCTTCCCGCCCTCGAGGTGACCCCACCGCTCAAGGAGTGGGGAGCCACCGAGCTGGCCATCGACGGGTTCCACCACACCGTGTACGTCACCGCCACCAGCCTGGCCTTCGCCTTCCTCAGTCGGCCCCCGGGTCGCTGCCAGCGCCGGTAGTGCCCTCAGCTTCTCGCCGTCTGAGCGCGGTCGATGTCGAGCGGTTCGTGCGCCGACGGTGCTTTCCGACGGTCCAGGCGGGACGGGTCGGCGCCGAGCTCGAGTGGCTCACCGTCTGCTCCACCGATCCTTTAACCACGGTCGACCACGAGGCACTTCGGGCGGTGGTGGCCAGGGCATGCCCTCTTCCCGGCGGCAGCCGGGTCACCTTCGAACCAGGAGGCCAGCTCGAGCTCAGCTCGGCCACGTGTAGCGACATCGGCGCCGCCTGCACGGCGATGGAGGCCGACCTGGGGGCCGTGAACCGGGCGGCCACCACCGTTGGCGTCGATCTGGTCGGGCTCGGCGCCGATCCCCACCGCTCGCCGCGACGGTTGGTGGACGGTCCCCGCTACCGGGCGATGGAGGCGTTCCTGCGGGCCGACGGCGGCGATGGTGTGACCATGATGTGCAGCACCGCGGCCCTCCAGGTGAACCTCGACATCGGTGACGAAGGCGCCCATCTCAGCCGTTGGCGCCGAGCGCAGGCGCTCGGTCCGGTACTTATCGCCGCCTTCGCCAACGCTCCGTTCAGTGCCGGCAGGCCGGCCGGGTTGCGGTCTCGGCGGGCAGCGATCTGGAGCACCATCGACCGGTCGCGAACCGGTCCGGTCGATCTGGCCGGCGACGACGCCGTGGCGGCCTGGGTCGGTTACGCGCTGGCTGCCCGGACGATGCTTGTGCGGTCCTCGGCGGCACACTTCGGGCCGGTGCTGCTCCCCCTGCCGTTCGGTCGATGGATGGACCAGGGCCATGAGCTTGGGTTCCCCACGATCGACGACTTCGAGTACCACCTCAGCACGCTGTTCCCCCCGGTGCGACCTCGGGGCTGGCTCGAGCTTCGAATGATCGACGCCCTGCCCGACCCGTGGTGGCGGGCCGCCGTGGCTGTGACCACAGCGCTGCTCGACCACGACGGCGCGGCCGAGGCGGCAACACGGGCCTGCATCGGGACCGAGGGGCTCTGGACCACGGCAGCCAGAGTCGGGCTGTCGCATCCCGTCCTGGCGATGGGTGCCCACGCCTGCTTCGTGGCGGCGCTGGAAGCACTCCCTGCTCTCGGAGCCGACGGTGCCACCATCGCCGCCACCGAGGCGTTCTTCGAGCGCTTCGTGGCCCGAGGCCGCTGCCCGGCCGACGAGTTGCTCGACGGCTGGCGGAGCAGTGGGCGAGTGTTCCCCGAACCATTGCTGGAGCAGGCATGGAGTTGATCCCACCATCCGTCGGCGCCACGATCTCGGTGGACCACCACCTCGGCCCGGACGACCTGGCGCGTTCCCTGCGCCACGACGTCCGTCACGGTCTCACCGCCGAGCGCAAGACCTTGCCGCCCAAGTGGTTCTACGACGACCGGGGCTGCGAGCTCTTCGAGGCCATCACCGCCGCTCCCGAGTACTACCCCACGCGCTGCGAGCGCCAGATCCTCTCGCTGCGGGCGGGGGAGATCGCCGCCGCCTGTCCGGCCGACACCCTGGTGGAGCTCGGCTCGGGCACTTCGATCAAGACCGCGCTGCTTCTCGACGCCCTGGTGGAACAGGGCTCGCTCCGGCGCTTTATCCCCTTCGACGTGAGCGAGACCACGCTGCGCACCGCTGCCGATCGCCTGGTGGGGTCCTACCCGGGCCTCGAGATCCATGGGGTCGTCGGCGACTTCGAGCGTCATCTCGGCAACCTGCCGAGCGGGGGCCGTCGCCTCGTGGTGTTCCTGGGCGGCACCGTGGGCAACCTCGAACCACGCCAGCGTGCCGCCTTTCTCTCCCAGGTGGCCGCCGGTATGCGACCGGGCGACGCCCTGCTCCTCGGCACCGACCTGGTCAAGGACGTCAACCGGCTGGTGGCCGCCTATGACGACGCGTCCGGCATCACCGCGGCGTTCAACCTCAACGTCCTGCAGGTGATGAACCGCGAGCTCGGGGCTGACTTCGACGTGGACGGGTTTCGCCATGTCGCTCGCTGGGACGACGAGCGGGAGTGGATCGAGATGCGGTTGCGCTCGACGACCGACCAGGTCGTGTCCTTGCCGGCGGTCGACCTGGTAGTGGCGTTCGCCGATGGCGAGGAGCTCCGTACGGAGATCAGCGCCAAGTTCCGGCGCTCCGGAGTCGAAGCCGAGCTTTCCGCCGCCGGGCTCGACCTGGCCCAGTGGTGGACCGACGACCACGGCGACTTCGCCGTTTCACTTTCGTTCACCCGCTGAAGCTCTGAGGCGATCAGTGCCGTGCACTCAGCGCGAGCTCGAACGGGAGAGGTACCAGAATGGCACGGCGAGGCCGGGTTGTCAGGCCCCCTGGCCGAGGTTGCGCATCAGGCCGCCGTCCATGTAGTACGACGAGCCGGTCACGTAGTCGCTGTCGCTCGACGCCAGGAACACCGCCAGCCGGGCGATCTCGGCCGGCTGGGCGGCTCGCTTGAACGGGATGCTCTGTACCTGCTTGTCGAGCAGCTCGGGGTCGTCGATGGCGGCCTGGTTGAACGGGGTGAGCACCATGCCCGGGCCCAAATTGTTGACGTTGATCCCAAGGGGTGCCAGCTCCAGGGCGAGGGTGCGGGTGAGGTTGCGCACCGCTCCCTTGGAGCAGTCGTAGTCGGACCCACCGGCGTTGGGAATCTCCTCGTGCACCGAGGTGACGTTGATGATCTTGCCGCCCTTTGTCCCGGACGCCTTTCGCTCCCGGATGTAGCGGCGGCAACAGAAGAACGCCCCGTAGAGGTTGGTGCGGATGGCGGTGTCCCAAATCTCGGTGGGCAGGTCGGCGACGTCGTTGCCCGAGGCGTCGACGCCGGCGTTGTTCATCAGGATGTCGATGGAACCGAAGGACTCGATGGCCTGGTCGAACATCGCCGCCACGGCCGCCTCGTCGCTGATGTCGCCCTGCACCACCACGGCCCGCTGCCCGGCCGCTTCGACCGCCCGGCGGGTCGTCTCGGCGCCGGCGTCGTCCTCGAGGTAGTGCACCACGACGTCGGCTCCCTCCTTGGCGAACTCCTCCGCCGTGGCCTGGCCGATCCCCGAATCCGAACCGGTGATCAGCGCCACCTTTCCCTGCAATCGGCCATCGCCCATGTCGGTGCTCTCTCCTACTCGTCGTCGGAAGGTGATGATGAAGCCCGGGTGACCTCGGTGAGGCGCCAGGCGGCGTTGATCAGCCCGACGTGGGAGAAGGCCTGGGGGAAGTTGCCCAGGAGCTCCCGTCGATCGGGGTCGGCCTCCTCGGCCAGCAGGCCCAGGTCGTTGGCGTAGGACGTGGCCCGATTGAACCACGCTTCGGCCCGCTCCACGTCACCACCCAGGGCCAGGCACTCGCTCAGCCAGTAGGTGCAGATGAGGAAGCCCATGGGGTCCTCGGGCCAGCGGCGCACCAGGCCGACGTCGCCCAGCTCGCGCTCGACGGCCTCGATGGTGGCCCACATACGGGGATCATCGGCGGGAAGGAAGCCGACCAGGGGAAGCAACAGCACCGAGGCGTCGAGCTGATCGGAGCCGAAAGCTCCGGCGTAGGCACCTGCCTCGTCGCTCCACGCCTTGGCCAAGACTGCCTTGCGGACCCGCTGGCGCGCCCGGCGCCACGTAGCCGGGTCCGCCTCTTCCCCCAGACGAGGGGAGAGGGCTATCGCCCGGTCGAGGGCCACCCAGCACAGCACCTTGGACGACACGTACTGGCGCTGCTGGTCACGCGCTTCCCACATGCCGGCGTCGGGTTCCCGCCACGTCGTGGCGGCCCGGTTGGCCAGAGCCACGAGCAGGGCCTGGGTGGGCTCGCTCAGCTCGTCGAGCTGGTCGCGCAGCTGGTGGGCGGCGTCGAGGACCTCGCCCAGCACGTCGAGCTGGGACTGGTCCCAGGCATCGTTGCCGATGCGCACGGGGCGGCTGTCACCGAAGCCGGAGAGGTGGCTGAGCGTGTGCTCGGTGAGGTCTCGCTCACCGGCGACCCCGTACATCACCTGCACCCGCTCGTCGCCGAGCTGGCCTGCGGCCTCGGCGATCCAGCGAAAGAGCTGCTCGGCTTCGTCGGGGCAGGCGGCGATCCACAGCGAGCGGATGGTGAGGCTGAGGTCGCGGAGCCAGGCAAAGCGGTAGTCGAAGTTGAGCTGGCCGCCCATCTCCTCGGGCAGCGACGTCGTGGCCGCCGCCACCACCGCGCCGCTGGGCTTGTAGGTGAGGCCCTGGAGCACCAGGGCGCTGCGCCGGACCTGGTCGCGGTGGCGGCCCTCGTAGCCCTGGTGGAGGGCCGACCACGACTCCCAGCCGGCCACGGTGTCCTCGATGTTCGGCGTCTCCGTGTCGGCCACGGCATCCTCGCCGCTGAACGAGGGCGAGGAGCGCAGACAGAGCTCGACGGTCGCCCCGGCGGCCACCGTGAAGGTGGCGCGGGCCGTGGCGTCGTGGCGGGTCAGGACCACGTCAGCGCGCAGGGAAAGGGTGACGGGCCCGCCCCGAGCGATCAGGCCCTCAGGGCCGTCGGTCAGATGCGGCGAGGTGAGGCCGTACTCCATGCGGGGGGCGAGCTCGGTGCTCATGGCCACCGCTCCCCGGCGACCCTCGACCCGACGCAACAGGACGTGCGGCGCCTGCCGGCCGATGTCGTGGCCTCGGGCGCCGGGTTCCAGGGCGAGAGCGTCGATGACGTCCACCTCCCCCTCCGCGGTGACGAAGGTGGTCCGCACGACGAGGGTGGCGCCCACGTACTCCCGCGTCGATGTGAACTCTCCGGTTGGGCGGAGCGACCAGTGGCCGGCATCAGGGTCGAGCAGGCGGCCGAACACCGATGCCGCGTCGAAGCGGGACGGGCACCACCAGTCGATTGAGCCACTGCGGTCGACCAGGGCCGCGGTGTGGCAGTCGGAGAGCAAGCCGTAGTCGTCGATCCGCCGCCGACCGGCGTTGGGTTTCACCGGTGCATCCTTGTCGGTCGGTCGGACAGACGCCACCACCTGGAGGGGCTGTTTCGGCAACTGTAAGGAGGCAGCCCCTTACAAGGTGGCAACAACTGCTCTCGTGCTCTTCACAGGAAGCATGACCTGGCTAGCTTCGCCAGCAGTGCGGTCTGCAGCCAGCGGGTGCACGGATCCGTCGAAAAGCCAGGAGGCGTTGACCATGGCCAGCCCGCCGACCCGTTCCCTTCCCTCCACGCTGGGCGTGGGGGCGCTGGCCGGCTTGGTCG
>JALZNY010000116.1 GCA_030857525.1 Actinomycetota bacterium | reverse complement strand
GCGTAGGGCGGCGGCCATGCCCCCCACGCCGCCGCCGACGACGGCGACGTCAGCCACGGGAGCCGTAGGTCGCGGTCCCCCGGGGCAGGCGCAGTTCGGTGCGCCAGGCCAGGGCGGCCAGGCCGAGCATGACGGCCCCGCCCACCAGGCCCACCACCGGATCGCCGAAGAACACGATGAAAGCCAGCGCCTCGGAGAGCCCCCACCAGGTGTAGAGGGCGAGCAGCGGGCGGCCCGTCTGGATGCGACCGGGATCGGGGAGCAGGCGGTCGAGCACCACCATCACCGCTGCGGACGAAACCAGCCAGCCGGCGTAGTTCGACAGGGGGATGCCCTGCCAGGGACCGTCGGCCGTCCACATCCAGTAGCCGGCCTCGACCATCTGGGGGTCGAGCATGAGATCCCAGGCGGTCAGGGCCAGCGCGCCCAGGGCCACCCGGGCCCAGCCCGGCCTGACCAGGCGGGCGGCCACCTCCCGGGCGGGCACGGCCATGGCGAACCAGGCCAGGGGCACCACCAGGGGCACGTCGAGCAGGTGGGGGACGAGGGCGCCGGTGTAGTCGTAGGCCCCGAAGGGCCAGTCGGTGGTCGAGCCCACCAGCTCGAGGGCGAAGGTTCCCACCACCACCACCCCGGCGGTCACCGCCACCCGTCGAACCGGCCACACGTCGGCGGCCAGGGAGCAGGTGGCCACGAAGAAGGCGACCACGACCACGGTGGTCAGGGCCCGGTCGTCGTCGACGAAGGGGACGGGCGCCTGGGCCAGGGCCATCAGGGTGGCGGCGGCCAGGCCGATCACAAGCGCCGGCGAGAAGGGGCGTCGGAGGCCCAGAGCGGCAGTCATGGCGTTGCTCGCTTAGCCTTAGCCGAGCAAATGGCCGAAGAACTCGACCATTGCTCGGTTCCCCGGAGCCGCCGCCAGGCCGGCATCGCAGGTCACCAAGGGGACCTCGAGAGCCTCGCTGAGCGCGATGTAGCAGGCGTCGTAGGCACTGAGGTTGTGACGCAGCTCCCACATCCGCTCCAACAGCTCACCGTGGCCGTACCGCGTCACGGGGAGAGCGAAGACATCCTCTCGCAAGTCGCTGGCGCGCCTCGCCGAAAGCATCCCGCTTGCCCCTAGCCTCCGGATGGCGCTGAGCACCTCGACATCGATCAGATGGGGAGCGTGGAGCGGGCCGCCGGACACCAGCCGCTCCACCAGTGGCAGGTTGATCGGTTCGACCTCTACGGCCTCGAGCAAAGCTGAGGCATCGACGACGATCACTCCCCGCGGCCGGCCTTTATCGCCGCCACGATCTCATCGGTGGAGACGCGCGCGCCACCGGATCGACGCCCCGCTCGCTGGAGCACCTCGGCGATCGTCGGTTGCGCAGCCACCTGCACGGCGTGCTCCAAGAGGTAGTCCGAAAGCGACTGGCCGGCCGCCGCCGCCCGGACCTTGAGCTCCCGGTGCACGTCGTCCGGGACGTTTCGGATCTGGACGGTCTTCGTCATGAGGCAACTCTACACCCAGTTTGCTTGCAATGCACCCAATTTACATGTGGCGAGGGCCACCGAGGATCACGGCCGGCCCCGCTCCCGGACGGCCCGGAGGCCCCGGCCGATGTCGAGGAGGTGGTGGGCGCCCTCGTGCACCGCCCGGCGGGCGGTGAAGAGCACCGAGCGATGCTCGCCCCGGCGCACGTGGCACCGCGACCACGCCTCCTCGGGGACCCCCTCGAAGGTGTCGGCCAGGGACTCGGCATGGGCGGCGATGGCGTCGGCCACCACGGAGGGGTCGCGCTCGTTGAAGTGGCCGGCCTCGGCCGCCTCGTCGGGGGTGGGGGCGTCGATGACGGGATCGTCCTCCTCCAGGGAGCGGCGGACCCAGCGGTCGTACCACTCGAACACCTCGCTCACGTGGGCCGCGTACTCCAGGGTCGACCACACCTCGGCGGCGGGCCGGGTCCGCAGCAGGACATCGCCCTCCTCGCCGGGCAGGAAGCGAGTGAGCGGAGCCCGGTAGCGGCGCCCGAAGCCCCGCAGCTTGGCTATCGCCTCCTCCATGGACACGGGCTCGTCGACGAAGCCGCACTCGCCACAGTCGTTGCTGGGACCGTCGTTGCTGGGACCGTCGTTGCTGGCACTCATCTGGACACCTCCGGTCGTCGACCACCCGCGGCCAGTCGACCCACGGTCACCGCCTTGCGCCAGGTGGGTACCCGGGCCCGGCGTGAGAACACGTCGCACCCCTGGGACTCGATGCGCTCGAGGATCTGGGCGTAGAGGATGCGGGCGGCCCGGATGCCCTTGTCCGACGAAGGTGGCAGCAGGGCCAGGCCGATGTCGGCCGAGCGGTACAGCTCCCGGCAGCGCTCGATCTCGAAGCTCATGAGCGCCACCCACTCCGGCGTGGCCCGGCGCAGCCACGGGTCGGCCCCGAAGCGGCGCAGATCCTCCTGAGGCACGTAGACCCGGCCCCGGTCGAGGTCCTCGTCGACGTCGCGCAGGAAGTTGGTGAGCTGAAAGGCGTTGCCCAGATCCTGGGCGTGGCGCGTGGCCACGGGCGAGGTGGGCTCGAGGATGGGCAGCATCATCTCGCCGATGACCGCGGCGGAGCCGTCCATGTAGACGAGCAGGTCATCCCAGGTCTCGTAGCTGGCCACGGTGAGGTCCATGGTCATGGAGCGCAGGAACCGCCGGAAGCAGTCGGGGTCGATGCGAAAGGCCGCCACGGTGTGGACCACGGCCTTGAGCACGTCGTCGTCGGAGTCGCCCGTCTCCAGGTCGGCGAAGAAGCGCTCCCCGAAGCCGGCCAGGGCCTTGGCCCGCACGTCGGTCGGGGCCGTCGAGCCCAGGTCGTCGACGAGGTCGTCGGCGTAGCGGCAGAAGGCATAGAGGGCCCAAACGTGGTGGCGCTTGACCCGGGGCAGGGCCTTGGTCGACCAGTAGTAGGTGGTGCCGTAGCGGCGGTTGAGCGTGCGGCAGCGGGCGTAGCTCTGCTCCAGGGTGACGGGGCTCACCCGCCCGCCTTGCGACGACGGTCGTGCTCCTCCACCCGCTGGGCGGCCAGGCGGCCCGACACCAACACGGTGGGCACCCCCACCCCGGGCACGGTGCCCGAGCCCACGAAGACCAGGCCGGGGGCCCGCTTGTCGACGTTGTTGGGGCGGAAGGGCCCGGTCTGGAGGAAGCGGTGCGACAGGGCGAAGGGGGTGCCCCGCTCCATGCCCTGGTGCTCCCAGTCGAGGGGGTCGACAAAGGCCTCCACCTCGACCTCGCTGGGGTAGCCCAGGCTGGCCACCCGGGCGGCCAGCGAGTCGCGCACCCGGTCGCGCTCGGCCGTCCAGTCGATGCGCCCGTCGAGGTTGGGCGTGGGCTCGAGGACGTAGAGCGTGGAGCACCCCTCGGGGGCCAGGGAAGGGTCGTCCATGGAGTGCAGGGTCACCAGGATCGACGGGTCGGGCATGCGCACGCCGTCGTTGAGGATGGCCTTGAAGGACTCGTTCCAGGAGGCGCCGAAGTGGATGTTGTGGTGGGCGGCGTCGGCCGGGGGCAGGCCCTTGACCCCGGCGTGCCACACCACGCACGAGGGCGAGTAGTGGCCCCGGCGGGCGGTGCGGGGGGCGTCGAGCCCGCCCAGCAGCGTGCGGTAGGCCACGGGCAGGTCAGGGTTGGCCACCACCGCGTCGGCCTTGATCGTCTCGCCCGACTCCAGGCGCACCCCGGTGACGTCGCCGGTGGTGCCGTGGCGGCGCAGGATGGTCTCCACCGGCGCGTCGTACCGCAGCTCGCCGCCAGCCGCCTCGATGGCGCCGGCCAGGCCCCGGCACATGGCGTGCATGCCGCCGGTGGGGAAGTAGACACCTTCGACGGAGTCCATGTAGGTGATGACGCAGTACAGGGCCAGGGCTTCGTAGGGGGCCAGGCCGGCGTACATCGACTGGAAGCTGAAGATGCGCTGCAGGCGATCGTCGTCGAAGTAGCCGGCCACCGCCTTGGCCAGCTTGCGGAAGCCCCCCAGGCGGACGAGGTCGACGGTGGGCTTGAGCGGGTGGCTGAGGTCGAGGGGCGAGTCGAAGTTGCGGGCGATGAAGTGCGGCATCTCCAGGCGGTAGAGCTCACCCAGCCAGTCGCAGAAGCGCCCGAAGGCGGCGGCCTCGCTGGCTCCGCACACCTCCTCGATCTCGGTCGTCATGCGCTCGCGCCCGTGCCACACCCGCAGCACCGAGCCGTCGGCGTAGCAGGCCCGGTACATGGGGTCGACGGGGCGGATGTCGACGTGGTCGGCCATGGAGGTGCCGGCGGCGGTGAAGCACTCCTCCACCAGAGCGGGCATGGTCAGCACGGTGGCGCCGGTGTCGAAGCGGTACCCGCCCATCTCGAGCAGGCCGACCCGGCCCCCGGGCTGGTCGCCCCGCTCCACGATCACGACGTCGTGGCCCCGGCCCACCAGGTGGCAGGCGGCCGACAGCCCCCCCAACCCCGCTCCGACGACGACGACCCGCACCGGCGCCAGTCTCGCAGGTCACCCCCGGCGCGACGAAACCCCCGGCAGCCAGCCAGGGGTCTCGTCGGTCGGGGTGGTGCGGCGTGCTACCGGCCGAAGTTGAAGCCGGGGAAGGGCGTCGAGCCGGAGCCGGAACCGGGGAAGCCCGAGCCGGTGCCGGTGCCGGAACCGGAGCCGGAGCCGGAGCCCGACCCGAAGCCGGAGCCCGCTTCAGAGCCGGGGATCCCTCCTGTGGGCAGGCAGTCCGACAGGATGCCGGACAGTCCGGACAGGTCACCGCTGACGAAGGTGGGCAGCGAGGCGAGCACCGACGTCAGGCACCCGGACACGTCCACCGGCAGGTTGGCGGAGCCGATCGCCTGCTCGATGAGGTCGAGCGGCAGGTTGGCCGTGACCACGCTCAGGATGCAGGTCGGGAGCTGAGAGACGAGCTGGGTGGGGTCAGGGACGCTGCCCCCTGAAGGGATCAGGTCGCTCACGCAAGGGGGAACGGCGGCTTCAGGGATGAAGGTCGAGACGTCGGGCACGTCAGGCATATCTGCGGCCGGGGCGGCGGCGGTGTTGGTGTCGGCCGAGGCCGAGGCCGAGGCCGAGGCCGCGGGCGGTGTCACCGACGCCTCGTCGGCAGCTGGCTCGGTGGCTTCGACGGCGGCAGCGGTGGGGGCCGGCTCGACGGCTGCGTCAGCCGTGCCGTTGGCTTCGTCGAGATCGCTTTGGGCGACCGCCACGGGGTCGGTGTCGCCCCCGGTGGGGATGATGCCGGCGGCAGCTCCGCCGCCGACCACCATGGTCAACGCTGCGGTGGTGGCGAGGGCGGCCTTGGCCACCGTCCCCCCCACCAGCTTGGCTATCAGTGCTCCTAGAAATCCAGGCATTTTGATCCTCTCCACTTCGGTAGTCCGGCCGCCTGCGAGGTGCAGGCCCGGTGACGTTGCTCGCTGCTGTCACCAGCAGGTCGCCCTTTCGGTGG
>JALZNY010000115.1:2204-5469 GCA_030857525.1 Actinomycetota bacterium | reverse complement strand
TGCTGGAACGGTGAGCTGCGCGACGCCCCGCCCACCGGGGAGGCCCGGGCCCAGGCCATGGCCGACTACGCCGAGGCCGAGGGGCTGCGCCTGGAGGAGGCGGTGGCCTACGCCGACTCGGCCAGTGACCTGCCCATGCTCGAGGCGGTGGGCTTCCCGGTGGCGGTCAACCCCGAGATCCGCCTGGCGGCCATCGCCCGCAAGCGGGGTTGGCTGGTCGAGCAATGGACGAAGTCGCCCGGTGGCCCCCGTCCCCTGCTGCCCATCGGGCCCGTCACCAGCCGCACCTCGTTCGCCCGCACAGGGGCGTCCTCGTGAAGGCGCTGCAGGTCGAGCGCTCGCTTCCCCGCTTCGCCGCGGCGCGCGTCGCCGGTGCTCTGGCGCCCGGACGGGGTGCCCGGGTGGGACCGCTCCGACTGGCCGACATCGACGTGCCCGCCCTTCCCGGTCCGGGGTGGCAGCGGGTGCGCCCCCGCCTGGCCGGGATCTGCGGCTCCGACCTGGCCACGGTCGACGGTCACGCCTCGCCCTGGTTCGAACCAGTCGTCAGCTTCCCCTTCGTGCCCGGCCACGAGGTGGTGGGTGATCTCGACGACGGACGCCGGGTGGTGATCGAGCCCGTCCTCGGCTGTGCCACCCGGGGCATCGACCCGCCCTGTCCGGCCTGCGCCGAGGGCGACCTGAGTCGTTGCCGCAACATCGCCTTCGGCCACCTCCAGCCCGGCCTGCAGACCGGCTACTGCTGCGACACCGGCGGCGGGTGGTCCCTCGCCCTGGTGGCTCACGCCAGCCAGCTCCACGCCGTGCCCGACGCCATGAGCGACGAGGCCGCCGTCATGGTCGAGCCCGCGGCCTGCGCCCTCCGAGGCGCGCTCAAGGCCGAAGCCGGACGTGGCGGCACAGTCGTGGTGGTGGGTGCAGGCACCCTGGGGCTGTGCGCCGTGGCCGCCCTGCACCGTCACGTCGCCCCGAGCCGTCTCTTGGTAGGGGCCAAGCACCCCGAGCAGCGCCGCCTGGCCCGTGAGCTGGGGGCGACCGACGTGGTGGCGCCGTCGACGCTGTCCCGGTCCGTGCGCCGGGCCACCGGATCGCTGGCTCTCGGGCGCTCCGGTGACGACTCCTCTCCCCCGGCCCACCCGGGTGGGACGACGCCGGCCATGCAGCTCACCGGTGGGGCCGACGTCGTCGTCGACTGCGTGGGCAGTGCCGCCAGCCTGACCCAGGCCTTGGGCATCGTGCGCCCCGGGGGCCGTATCGTGATGGTCGGCATGCCCGGCTCCCTCACCGTCGACCTCACCCCCCTGTGGCAGCGCGAGGTCGAGCTGGTCGGGGCCTACGCCTACGGGTTCGAACCGGGACCGGGCCGGCGCAGCTTCGACCTGGCCTTCGAGTTGGTGGCCGAGGCCGGCCTCGATCGCCTGGTGTCGGCCACCTACCCCCTGGCGCGCCACGTGGCCGCCCTGGCGCATGCCGCCGAGGCCGGCAGCCGGGGAGCGGTCAAGATCGCCTTCGACCTACGCAACGAAAAGGAAAGAGACCGCCTGTGAACGCAGCATCGGCCGAAGGCCGATTCCATGACCCAGCGACGACCCGGGTGACACCCAAGGAGGGAGGACGGGTGGCGCCGAGGGGAGGGGCCCGCCTGCCCGAGCGCAGCGAGGCGCAGGTGGGAGGGGTCCCGCTCGGTGACAGGACCCGTCCGGGCGAAAGGGCGGGTGGCGGGACCCGTCCGGGCGCCAGGGAGGGTGGCGGGACCCGATGAGCCCCAGACCGGGATTCGTGTTGGAGGTCGACCGCTCGACCCCGCCCACGCTGTTCATGCACGGCAACGGCTTCCGTCTGGAGGAGCTGCCCGTGGGCAGCCGCGTGGTCTACGCCCCCGAGCCCATGCCCGTGCTGCGTGACATCGACGGCGCCATCCGAGCGGCCTTGCTGCACCCGGCCGACTCCGACCCGCTGCCGGCCCTGCTGTTCCCGGGCATGCGCCTGACCATCGCCTTCGACGACATCTCCCTGCCCCTGCCCCCCATGCGCCGCCCCGACCTGCGCCAGCGGGTGATCGAGGCCGTGCTCGACCTGGCCGCCGAGGCCGGCGTCGACGACGTGCACCTCATCGCCGCCCTGGCCCTGCACCGGCGCATGACCGAGGCCGAGCTACGTCACGCCGTGGGCGACCGGGTCTACGACGCCTTCGCCCCCCGGGGCCTGCTCTACAACTTCGACGCCGAGGATCCCGACGCCCTCGCCTTCTTGGGTGAGACCGAGCAGGGCGAGGAGGTGGAGATCTCCAAGCGGGCGGCCGAGTCCGACCTGTTGGTCTACGTCAACATCAACCTGGTGGCCATGGACGGGGGCCACAAGTCGACCGCCACCGGACTGGCCTCCTACCGCAGCCTGCGCCACCACCACAACGTGCGCACCATGCAGCACAGCCGCTCGTTCATGGACCAGCACCGCTCCGAGCTGCACTCCTCCAACTGGCGCATGGGTGAGGTCATCCGCAACGCCGGGGTCAAGATCTTCCAGATCGAGACCACGCTCAACAACGACACGTTCCCCAAGCCCTTCGACTTCCTGCAGAAGCGGGAGTGGGAGTGGTCGCTGCGCGACCGCTCGGCCTACCTGGGGGCATCCAAGGCCCTGGCCCGCACCCCCGACCGGCTCCGGCGATCGATCTTCCAGTCGGTGCTGGCGCCCCACAACATGACGGGTGTCAACGCCGGCGAGGTGGAGGCCGTACACAAGCTGACCACGGCCAAGGTGATGGAGCAGCAGCTCGTGCACGTGGAGGGCCAGGCCGACATCCTCACCCTCGGCCTGCCCTACATCTGCCCCTACAACGTGAACTCGGTGATGAACCCCATCCTGGTGATGTGCACGGCGCTGGGCTACTTCTTCAACCTCTACCGGGGCCGGCCGCTGGTACGTGAGGGCGGGGTGCTCATCGTCAGCCACCCCACCCCGTGGGAGTTCCACCCCGTGCACCACCCCAGCTACATCGACTTCTTCGAGGAGGTGCTAATCGAGACGACCGATCCGCTGGAGATCGAGAAGACCTACGAGCAATCCTTCGCCGAGGACGAGTGGTACCGCCACCTCTACCGCACCAGCTACGCCTATCACGGAGTCCACCCCTTCTACATGTGGTACTGGGGAGCGCATGCCCTCCAGCACCTGGGCGGCGTCATCATCGTGGGCGGCGACGCCAAGGCGGTCCGGCGCCTCGGGTTCAAGCCGGCATCCACCATGCGCGATGCACTGGAGA
>JALZNY010000115.1:0-2194 GCA_030857525.1 Actinomycetota bacterium | reverse complement strand
GGTCGGCCCCGACCCCTCCCTCACCCACTTCCACAACCCACCGCTCATGCTCGCCCAAGTGACGTGAGCTTCACTCGTTCGCTTCCTGGGTTGCGTCTGCGAGTTCCTCGGCCGGGGTTTCCTTGGTCGGCTCCTGAGGTGCCGTTGGGGCTGGAGCGGCCTGCGGTCAGGCGGCGTACTGGGGCCGATTACGACAGTGAGTGGGCTAGAGGTTCCCTGGCTCGCCACGTCCGGCTGTTGTTGCTGGAGGGGCCTATCCGCCTCGGGGTGCGGGCCCTGACTTCGCCCGAGCGCGCCGGGCTCGACCGGCTCGACGGGCTGGAGGGGGCGGCCATCTTCGCGGCGAACCACCACAGCCACCTCGATGCGCCCCTGCTGCTCACGTCCATCCCCGAACCCTGGCGCCACCGCATCGTGGTGGCCGCCGCCGCGGACTACTTCTTCACCAACCAGGTGACCTCGGCTGCCTCGGCGCTGGCCATCGCTGCCATCCCCATCGAGCGAACTCGCATCGAGCGCCGCTCGGCCGACCGGGTCGCCACCGTTATCGACGAGGGGTGGAGCCTGCTCATCTTCCCCGAAGGAGGCCGTAGCCCCGACGGCTGGGGACGGGGACACCGGGGCGGCGCCGCCTACCTGGCCCTGCGCTGTGGCGTGCCGGTCGTACCCATCCACGTAGAGGGCACGGGCGCCATCTTCGGCAAGGGCGACACCAGGCCCACCCCCGGGACCAGCCGGGTCACCTTCGGAGCACCCCTGCGTCCCCGGGATACCGACAACGCCAACCGCTTTGCGGCCCGCATCGAGTCCGCCGTGGCCGCCCTGGCCGACGAGGTCGCCACCGACTGGTGGTCGGCCCGCCAGCGAGCGGCTCAGGGCGCCTCCCCCTCGCTGACCGGTCCCGAAGGCACCTCCTGGCGCCGGGCATGGGCGCTGGGCGACCGCCACCCCCGCCGCGGCAAGCGCCGCCCCGAGCGTGGCACCACCGCCAGGCCCGGCCCCTCCCCCGCCTGGCCCCGCTACTGAGCCCGGTAGATCCCGTCCCCACCTCGAAGCCGGCATCCGCCGCGATGCCTCGCCAGGTTCAGTCGTAGGTGGCTTCCAGGAGCCACTGGCCGCCGGCCAGGGCGAGGAGGTGGGCCTCGCCCCCGCCGGTGACCACCTGGATCCGGGCCCGGCGCGACCGGCTGGTGAGATCCCACCACCGCTCGTCGATCGGCCAGGGGCCGGCCCAGGAGACCACCTCGACCCAGGGCCCACCGGCCAGGGACACCCGCTGCGGTGCGGCGCTGATCAGGCCCCGGGCGTCGACCATCACCGCCTCCCCGCCGGCTGAGTGCACCTCGGCGGCCACGGTGGCGGCGGGCACCAACGCCGGCGACGGGGACGGGAGCCGGCCCGGCCACGGTGCTTGGAGGTCGGCTCCGGCCTGCTCGACGGCTCCGGCCTGCTCGTCTCGTCCGGCGCCGATCCCGGCGTGGGCTGCCACCAGGGCCACCTGGTCGGCCACGCCCCGCCCCCCCCGGCGGTGAGGTACGGTCACCGCCTCAGGACCGAGCAGCCCCTGGAGCCGGGCGATCCCCCGGGCGGCCCGCTCGTCGGCCGCCGTGGCTCCCCCCCAGAAGCCGAGCTGGCGTCCCCGGTCGGCCGTGACCTCCTCGGGCACGAGGCGCAGGACGGTGATCCCGCCGCTCGGCCTGAGCGCAGCCGTCCCGTTGCACCACCCGTCGAGCTGCCAGCGGGTCCGCTCCACCAGGGCCGGCGCCAAGGGCAGGCCCTCGGTCCGCCATCGCCGGGACAACGTCTCCCCGTGCTCGGTCTCGGCCTCGATGCACACCCGAGCGCAGGCCAGGCCGCCCGCAGCCAGTCGTGCCCCCAGCTCCTCAGCCAGGCTGCGGGCCACGAAGGCGGCCGCCTCCACCTGGGCGGCCGGAGGATCGAGCTCGGCGGCGACGGTGAGGTCGGGCGGGGGGACCCGGGGCCGGGGGGGACGGTCGTCGAGGCCCCGGCAGAGCCGGGAGACCCGGGCCCCGGCGGGACCGAAGCGACCCACCAGGGTGGCCACGGGCAGGGCAGCTACGTCACCCAGGCTGCGCAGCCCCAGCCGCTGGAACAGCCCGACCAGCGCCACTGCCGGGTCGGCGTGCTCGAGGGTGGCCACGGGCAGGGGGGCGAGGAAGGCGGCGCTGGCGCC
>JALZNY010000114.1 GCA_030857525.1 Actinomycetota bacterium | reverse complement strand
GAGTTCCCCGTCATCCTGGCCGCCTACAACCCGGCCGAGGGGCTCTCCGAGGGCCTGTTCCGCACCTACATGGTGGTGGCCGCGGTAGGCACGGTCTTCGCCGCCGGCTACCTGCTGTGGATGTTCCAGCGGGCCGCGTTCGGCACGCCCAGCGAGGAGTTCGCCGAGGCCGAGATCTCCGGGATGCACTGGCCTGAGTACGTGGCTTGGACGCCCATGTTGATCCTCATCGTCGTGCTCGGACTCTTCCCCGGACTGCTGTTCGGCCTGACCACTGATGCCGTAGGCAGCGCCCTGGCCGCCTTCGGGGGAGGGAATTGATGCCGGTCTTCGATGCCCCGAGCATCGACTACCACGCCTTCGCACCGGAGATCATCCTGGTCGCGACGCTGGTCCTCCTGCTGTTCGTCGACCTGGTCTTCGAGGAGCGGGGGCGCTGGGCCAGCTCGACCGTGGCCGGCATCGGTCTGCTGGCCGCAGTGGTGCCGGTGATCACCCTGGCCGTCGACGGCGCCGACCGCAGCCTGTTCGGGGGCGCCTACGTGGTCGACAACTTCGCCCTGGTCCTCAAGGCGTTGTTCCTGGTGGCCGGCTACGTCACCGTGTTGATCAGCACCGACTACATCGCTGAAGGTGACTACTACGAGGGCGAGTACTACTTCATGTTGGTGTCGTCGCTGCTGGGGATGACCGTGATGGCCTCGGCTCGGGATCTGATCAGCATCTTCGTGGCCCTCGAGCTGCTGTCGATCCCCGCCTACCTGCTGGCGGGCTGGCGCAAGCGCGACCTGCGGGGCAACGAGGCCTCGCTCAAGTACTACCTGCTCGGCGTCTTCGCCTCGGCGGTGATGCTCTACGGGATGTCGCTGGTCTTCGGCGTGAGCGGTTCCACCCTGCTGGTCGACATCGGCCAGGCCGTGGCCCGGGGGGTCGACTCCCAGCCGCTCATCACCGTGGGCATCGTCTTCATCGTGGTGGGGTTTGCCTTCAAGGTCTCGGCCGTGCCCTTCCACACCTGGGCCCCCGACACCTACCAGGGGGCGCCTACTCCCATCACCGCCTTCTTGTCGGTGGCCTCCAAGGCCGCCGGGTTCGTGGCCCTGGTGCAGTTGGTCTTCATCGGCTTCCTCGGTCGCGACGACGTCTGGGCCCCCATGTTCTGGGTGCTGGCCGCCATCACCATGACCGTGGGCAACCTCATCGCCCTGCGCCAGACCAACGTGGTGCGCCTGCTCGCCTACTCGTCGGTGGCCCAGGCCGGGTTCATGCTGGCCCCCTTCGCCGTGGCCGCCGACATTCCCCTCGAGCGGGGCGGTGTCGGCGCCGCCACCGGCGCGGTGGTCACCTACCTTCTCATCTACGCGGGCATGAACCTGGGTGCCTTCGCCGTGGTCATGGCCGTGGCCCGCAGGACCCGCTCGGCCGAGATAAGCGCCTTTCGAGGGCTGTTCAACTATGCCCCCGGGCTGGCCGTGCTCATGGCCATCTTCATGTTCGCCCTGGCCGGCATCCCGCCGCTGGCCGGTTGGTACGCCAAGTTCGTGGTGTTCAAGACCCTGCTCGACGCCGGCTCGATGGCGGCGGTCACCCTGGCCGTGGTGGCCGCCGTGAACTCGGTGATAGCGCTCTTCTACTACGCGTCGGTGGCCCGGGCCATGATCATGGAAAGCGCGCCCGCCGGTGAGACCGGCCCGATCCGGGTCCCAGCCTCGCTCGCCGCCGCCCTGGGCATCTGTGCCGTGGCCACCATCGCCTTTGGGGCCTTTCCCGGCCTGATCGCCGAGCTGGGCGACCTGGCTCTTTTCGCCGCCGGACCATAGGTCCGACGACGAGCACCATCGTGGCGTCGCCATGACGCCGCCGGGGGATGCAGCGGCGTACCCGATCCTCGAGTCGGTGCAGCGGTTGGGGGGGCTGCGCTTCGACCGGTTCGTCGATGCTGCGCTCTACGGGCCGGGTGGCTTCTTCGTCGCCGGCGGGCGAGGCGCCGGGCGCCGGGCCGACTTCGTCACCAGCGTCGAGGTGGGGCCGCTGTTCGGGGCAGTGGTGGCAAACGCCCTCGACGCCGAGTGGGAGCGCCTGGGCCGGCCCGACTCCTTCGTGGTGGTGGAGGCCGGTGCCGGTCGGGGCGCCCTGGCCCGCGACGTCCTGGGGGCCGGCCCGGCCTGCGCCGTCGCCCTGCGCTACGTGTGCGTGGAGCGCTCGGCCCGGCTGCGGGCTGAGGCCGAGGCCCTGCTCCCGGTGGAGCCCCCGGCCACGGTGTTGGGTCTGGGTCGAGGTGACGATCCCGACGACGACACCGTCGCCGTGGTCAGCCAGGGGCCGTCGGTGACCGTCCTCGACGGCCTGCCGGCGCGGGTCCCCTACGGGGTGATCCTGGCCAACGAGTTGCTCGACAACCTCCCGTTCCGGTTGCTGGAGCGCCAAGACGGGGGCTGGGCCGAGGTCTACGTCGGGCCCGGCCCGAGTGCGGGGGCGCTGGCCGAGGTGCTGGTCGAAGCACCGCCCGAAGCGGTGCTCGTCGCCACCCGGCTGGCGCCCAAGGCTCTACCCGGAGCCCGGGTACCCCTGCAGGAGTCGGCTGGCGCGTGGCTGGGGGGAGCGCTTTCGCGGCCGGAAGCGGGCAAGGTGGTCGTCATCGACTACGCCGACACCACCGCGTCCCTGGCCTCCCGCCCCTGGCGGGACTGGGTCCGCACCTACCGCTCGCAGGGCCGGGGTGGGGTACCCCTCGACCATCCCGGCGAGCAGGACGTGACCTGTGAGGTGGCCCTCGACCAGCTGGCCCGAGTGCGCCAGCCCGACGTCAACAGGACCCAGGCCGAGTGGCTGCGTGGCCACGGCATCGACGAGCTGGTGGCCTCGGCCCGGGCCACCTGGCACGAGCGGGCCGCAGTCGGCGATCTGGCTGCTCTGTCGGCTCGCAGCCGGCTGGGCGAGGCCGACGCCCTGTGCGACCCGGACGGCCTGGGTGCTTTCCGCGTCCTCGAATGGCAGGTCGGGCCGTGAGCACCCGGGCCGCAGTGGCGCTGGTGTTCTGCACGTCAGCCGCCGTGTTGGTGCTCGAGATCCTGGCCGGGCGCATGGTGGCCCCCTACGTGGGCGTCTCCATCGAGACCTTCACCGGGGTCATCGGCACCGTGCTGGCCGGGATCGCCCTGGGCAGCGCGGCCGGCGGACGGCTGGCGGACCGTTACGACGCCCGGCCCCTCCTCGGACCCACCGTGGCCCTGGGCGGTGGGCTGGCCCTGGTATCGCTGCCCGTGGTGTCGGCCGTCGGTCCGTCGGTGGCCGGTGGGGGACCGGCGGCCATCGTGTTCCTGGCCGGGGCCGCCTTCTTCGCCCCGGCCGCTGTCCTCAGCGCCGTCAGTCCCATGGCGGCCAAGCTCCGCCTGGCCAGCCTGGCCGAGACCGGGGCCGTGGTCGGTGGTCTCTCGGCTGCGGGCACGGCCGGCGCCCTGTTCGGCACCTTCGTCACCGGCTTCCTGCTGGTGGCCACCGTGCCCACCCGGCCTCTGGTGCTCGGCCTGGGCGCCGGCCTGGTCGTCGCCGGCGTGGTCCTGTGGTGGCGCCTGGGCACTCGCCGGCCGGCACCCGGTGCGCTGGCCGCCTTGCTGGTGGCAGGGGGAGTGGCCGGCGCCGTGCCCGGGGCCTGCCAGGAGCACACCTCGTACTACTGCGCCCAGGTGGAGGTCGACCCCAGCCGGCCCTCGGGCCGGGTCCTGGTGCTCGACAACCTGCGCCACAGCTACGTCGACCTCGCCGACCCCACCTACCTCGACTTCCGCTACATCCGCCTCTTTGCCGACGTGGTCGACGCCGAGCATCCGGCCGGCGATGCCGTGGATGCGCTGCACATCGGCGGCGGCGGCTTCAGCTTCCCCCGCTACCTCGCCGCCACCCGTCCCGGCTCGTCCAGCTTGGTGCTGGAGCTCGACGCCGGGCTGGTTGACCTGGCCGTCGAGGAGCTGGGCCTGGTGACCGGCCCCGACCTTCGGGTCCAGGTGGGTGATGCCCGCACCGCCCTGGCCGGCCTCGGCGACGACCGCTACGACGTTGCCGTGGGCGACGCCTTCGGCGGGCTGTCGGTGCCCTGGCACCTGGCCACAGTTGAGGTGGCGGAGGAGCTGGACCGGGTGCTGCGTCCCGAGGGCGTGTACGTGGCCAACGTGATCGACGGTGGTCCCGACCGCCTGGTGCGAGCCGAGGTCGCCACCCTCCAGGAGGTGTTCGCCGACGTGGCCGTCATCGGACCTCCGGGGGGCACCGGTGACGCCCCGGCCAACCACGTACTGGTGGCTTCCCAGGCACCCCTGGCGCTGACTTCCGAGGATGTCGCCTCGGCAGAGGGCGAGGTTCTCACCGGTGCCGCGGTCGACGCCTTCGTCGCCGGCGCCCGTCCCCTCACCGACGACTTCGCCCCCGCCGACCAGCTCCTCACCCGCCGCTAGCCCGAAGATGGCCGGCCGTTCAGAAGCAGGTCGCCAAGCCCCCGATCTCCTGGTCGAGCAGCAGCGGCGACGGCGCATCGGCGCCTCCATCGTCAAGAGCTACCTCCGGCACCCTCAAACCGAGTCCGAGGTTGGTTGGATCGATGTTGCAACCGTAGAGATGATCGCCGAGGAGCCGTGGTAAACCCACCCCGGCAGGGAGAGGTCTGGTGGGCGGAGGCGCAGGGCAAGCGGCGACCAGTGCTCGTCGTGACCCGCTCCGAAGCGGTACCCGTCCTCACCTGGATCGTGGTGGCGCCGGTGACACGAACCGTGCCCCACGGAGGTAGCGCTCGGCGAATCCGAGGGCCTGCACGAAGCACTCCTTCGTCCCGGCCGACGAGGGTAGGGTCGAGCCCATGGCCCCCGAGCCCAGTGACAACCCGGCCATCGAGGTCTACAGCCTCGAGGATCGGACCTTTCCTCCGCCGGTCGCCGCAACCTGCGACGCCCTGGTCACCGGCAACGAGCTCCACGAGGAGGCCGACGCCGACTACGAGGGGTTCTGGGCCCGTCAGGCCGCCGACCTGCTCACGTGGCGCCAGGAGTGGGACACCATCTTGGAGTGGGACCTGCCCTACGCCCGCTGGTTCGTGGGCGGCACGCTCAACGCAGCCGAGAACTGCGTGGACCGCCACGTGACCGAAGGCCGGGGCGACAAGGTGGCCTTCCACTGGGAGGGTGAGCCGGGCGACACCCGCACCATCACCTACGCCGACCTCCAGGTCGAGGTGTGCCGCTTCGCCAACGTGCTCAAGGGCCTGGGGGTGACCAAGGGCGATCGGGTGGCCATCTACATGCCCATGATCCCCGAGCTGCCGGTGGCCATGCTGGCCTGCGCCCGTCTGGGGGCCCCCCACTCGGTCGTCTTCGGCGGTTTCTCCTCGGAGTCGCTGGCCGGTCGCATCGACGACGCCGAGGCCAAGGTCCTGGTCACCGCCGACGGGGGCTGGCGCCGGGGCAAGGCCGTTCCCCTCAAG
>JALZNY010000113.1 GCA_030857525.1 Actinomycetota bacterium | reverse complement strand
ACGCCAAGCCGAGGAGGCCCACGACACCTTCGCCGGCCGACGGTCCCAGCTAGTTGATCGGGGCCGGGAGCAGCGCCAGTGGGCGGTCGTAGGTACGAAGTCGCTGAAGTCCCGACCCCGTGACAACGACAAGGCCCAGCGCGGCTTCAAGGTCAACCGGACCGAGAAGCAGGCGTCGAAGGTGCGCATCACGGAGAAGGCGCTCGAGCGGCTCGAGGTCGTCGAGAAGCCGTGGGAGGGCTGGCAGCTCGACCTGTCGATCGCGGCCGCGCCCCGCAGCGGAGCGGTCACGGCACGCCTGGAGGAGGCGGTCGTCGAGCTCGGGTCCTTCCGGCTCGGCCCCGTCACCCTCGAGGTCAACTGGGCCGAGAGAGTGGCCATCCTGGGGCCGAACGGGTCGGGCAAGACCACGCTGTTGCGGGCCCTGCTCGGCCGGCTACCGCTCGTGTCGGGAGGGCAGTGGCTGGGGCCGGGTGTCGTGATCGGTGAGCTCGATCAGGGCCGGGGACGCTTCCTCGGTCATGTCGCGCTGCTCGACGCCTTTGTGGAGGCGGCCGGTGTGCTCCCGGGCGACGCTCGCTCGCTGCTGGCCAAGTTCGGCCTCGGCGCCGGCCACGTCTCGCGCCCGGCCGCATCGCTCTCACCGGGGGAGCGCACGCGGGCGGCGCTGGGGCTGCTGATGGCCCGAGGGGTGAACTGCCTCGTGCTCGACGAGCCGACCAACCATCTCGACCTGCCGGCCATCGAACAGCTGGAGTCGGCGCTCGACGGCTACGACGGCACGCTGTTGCTCGTCACCCACGATCGGCAGTTCCTCGACGCCGTCCGCCTCGATCGGACCGTCGACCTCAGTTGATCGGGTTGCCGCCGGGAGGGCGACGACGACCGCAGGACCACGACCCGCGCGATCTCACGGCACGTCCCGGGCTCCCGTTCGGCGCATCACCTCGGCTCGAACCACGTCCGGTTCCGGATCGATGACCGTTGTTACGTCCGTCTCCTCGTCGCGCCTGAGAAAGACGTCGTGAACCTCGAGCGCAAGCACGGCGAGCTGGGTCGCGTTCGTCGGAGCGGCGCCGTCCGGTAGCAGGCCTGGGTGCTCGTGAAGGAACGTCGCCGCCGCATTGACCGCGTGGTGCCGGTTCCGGTCATCGTCGGTAGCGAAGCTGAACCGCCAACGCCTCGCCTGTCGAGCGATCAGGGCCTGGTCATCGTCATCGCCATCGTCACCCTCACTGTCGATGTCGACCCCGGAAGCAGGGAAGATCCGGCAGTCGTAGGTGCGACAGGTCCTGGGCCGGTGCTCATAGATCGAGCACCGGTCGTCGATCAGCATGGGACAGTGCCCTCGCTCGTCGTAGCCGAGGAGTACGTGGCCGGGCGGCAGCCGGGGTGCAGGGAACATCAGCTCCACGGGGATGTGCGAGAGCGTGTCGGTCTCGTCGGGTTCGATGTGGATGAACTGGGACGAGGTGCAGCAGGCGGTGCAGCCGCCGCACGGCACGTCGGATCCGCGTTCGCCGCGGAGGGCGCCCTGCATCTCGAGCAGCCACGACGAAAAGTCGCCGGCCGCCAAGCCTCGCTCCTCGTTCACGTTGCCGTCGGCCATGGGTGCTCCGCTCGGGTCGGGACAACTCAGGAGGTCGCGCAAGTCCGGATCGTACTCAGGCAGGCGGCGCCGGGCATGGGACGAGGCGAGTCGGTGCTCTCGGCGCTTTCCGGCGGCGCATGCCTCAGGACTGCCTGTGCGATCCTTGTCGTGAATCGACGGATAAGGACGGGTGAGCATGCGGGTTGCAGTCATCGCCCATAAGAAGAAGCGGTTGGGGGAGGGCCTTGACGCCCTTCGAACAGCACTGGTGGACGAGGGGATAACGGATCCGCTCTGGTATGAGGTCTCGAAGAGCAAGAAGGGGCCGAAGAAGGCGCGCAAGGCGAAGGAGGCGGGAGCCGACCTCTTCCTGGTGTGGGGAGGTGACGGCACGGTGCAGCGGTGCGTCGACGCCCTCGCCGGGTCAGGAGCGGTGATCGGGATTCTTCCGGCCGGCACCGCCAACCTTCTGGCTTCGTCCCTTGACATTCCCATCGACCTGCGGGGTGCGCTGGAGGTGGCGCTCCACGGCGACCGCCGCAAACTGGACCTCGGCTGCATGAATGGCGAACGGTTCACGGTGATGGCCGGTGCCGGGTTCGATGCGCTGATGATGGCCGAGGCCGACCGTGGCCTGAAGGACCGCTTCGGGCGGCTGGCCTACCTCGCCTCCGGGATGAAGGCCATGCGGGCAGCACGGTTCAGGGCACGGATAGAGGTGGACGGAAGGCTCTGGTACGACGGTCGGGTGGCTTGCACACTCGTCGGCAACATCGGGACGATCGCTGGTGGGCTCGTCGTGTTCGAGCAGGCCCGCCCAGACGATGGCCGTCTGGAGGTTGGCGTGGTGAGCGCAGACGGGGTCTGGGACTGGCTGGGGGTGTTCAGCCGGCTCCTCCGTCAACAGACCAGCCGCTCGTCGCTCGTGCGGATCACCAGTGGCCACTCGATCGATATTGCACTGCACCCGTCAACCGCCTACCAGCTCGACGGTGGTGACCGTAAGCCGACGCGCCACCTCCGTGCCAGCGTCGAACCGGCGGCCATCGAGTTCTGCGTGCCGCGGAGCACCCGGTGATGGCTACGGCCGGAGGGGATACGCACCGCACCCGCTGAGTGACCAAGGCGTGATGCCTCGTCCCGGCGTTATCTGGGGCAGCACTCTGCTCCGCGCCACCACCGGCGGATCGCCTCGGCCAACTCGTCCGGCGCGTCCGACTGCAGGTAATGCCCAACGCCCTCGAGGGTGACAGTGGTGTGATGTGGTAGCCGTTGCTCCCGCCGCTCGAGCCAGCGGTAGGCCCGCACCTCGCCGAGCTCGAGCTCCCGACAGGCCCCTCGCCAGCTCCAGCCGGCGTCGGTGGCCGCATCGAGCAGGTCGAGCAGGCCCGCCTTGGTGGCCTCGTCGACTCGGCCCGGGACCCGGCCACTCAGCCCCAATGACCTTTTCCCTCGACCACCATGAGCTTGACCGCCATCTCCTTGAGCGCCTCTCCCAGGCGCACAGCGTCGGCCCGGGCTGCTTCGAGCTCGAAGTCGCGCTCCTTGGTCCGCGCCCCTGGGCGGGACTTGGCCAGAGCCTCCAGCGCCCCCTCCTTGGCCACGGTGCGGATGCCATGATCGTCGCTCGGTCCACCTGCCAGGCCTCGGCCGCCTCGGCCATCGTGGCCTCCTGGCGGACGAGCTGCAGGAAGATCTCGTACTTCTGCGACGGGCTCAAGAAGCGCTCCTCGGCGCTCCACCGGAGTCGTCCGAGTCCCCTCGACCATCCTGACCTCGAGCCGCATGAAGGCCAGCGACCAGCTCACGGCAACGCATGGCCCAGGTGACGTGTCATGTCGTGCCGGTGGCGTCGTTGAGATGGGCCAGCACGGCAAGCACTCTTCGGTGGTCGTCCGGCTCGGGTAGCAAGGCAAGCTTGGTGAACACGCTGTGCACATGGGACTCCACCGTTTTTGCATTGAGGTAGAGCCGCGCCGCGATGGCCTGGTTCGACCGACCTTCTGCCATCAGTCCGAGGACCTCGCGCTCACGCCCGCTCAGTCGCTCCAGAGGGTTCCTGTGCCTAGCCCGTCCGAGCAAGCGCTCCACCACCTCGGGGTCGATCGCGGAGCCCCCGGAGCCCACCCTCCGCACGGCGTCCGCGAAGCTGGCTACGTCGCCCACCCGCTCCTTGAGCAGGTACCCGACCCCGCCACCGCTCGTGACCAGGTCGACGGCGTAGCGCGATTCGAGATGCTGAGACAGGACGAGCACGCCGACCCCCGGATGCCGCGAGCGAATCTCCAGCGCGGCCCGGATGCCTTCGACGGTGTGTGTCGGCGGCATGCGTATGTCCACCACGACGACGTCGGGCCGGAGGGCGTCCACGGCATCGAGCAGTGCCTCGGCGTCCTCCAGCTGGGCCACCACCTCGAAGCCGTGCTCGGTGAGCAGGCGGGCAATGCCCTCTCTCACCAGCACGGCATCGTCGGCCAGGATCACCCGCACGGCAGCTCGGCCCTGATACGTGTCCCCGATCCGGGCGCGCTGTCCACCTCGAGGCATCCTTCGAGCGCCGCCAGCCGGTCGGCCAGGCCCTCGAGCCCCGAGCCCGGGCCCAGCTTGGCCCCACCAACCCCGTCGTCGACCACCTCCACCACCAGTCGGTCGCCCTGGTGGTCGACGCGCACCTGCACCGATGAGGCCTTGGCGTACTTGGCCACGTTGGTCAGGGATTCGGCCACCACGTAGTAGGCAGCCGCCTCGGTCGGGGCTGGCAGGGAGCCGTTGGTGCGGACGAGGAGCTCGACCGGCACGGGCGATCGCTCGACCACCGATTCCACCGCCGCCACCAGCCCCGCCTCGCTGAGGATGGCCGGGTGAAGGCCCCGAGCCAGCTCCCGCAGCTCCCGTATGGCGCCCGCTGCTTCATCCGACGCCTGGCCCAGCAGCCGCTCGACGTCCGCATTCCCCTCGCCGAGCTTGCTCCGGGCCATCCCGACGGCGATGGAGAGGCTCACCAGTCGTTGCTGGGCGCCGTCGTGGAGGTTTCGCTCCACCCGCCTGCGGGCGGCGTCACCCGCCTCCACGATGCGCCCCCGCGACGCCCGGACGTCCTCCAGGCGGGCCAGGACCTCGGCGTGCAGTCGCTCGTTCTCGAGGGCCAGTCCGGCTGCGGCGCACACCGCATCCACGTGAGCCTGGTCATCGCGAAGGGCGGCGTCGTGGATCAGGGCGCCGACGGGCTTGCCTGACCGCTCGATGAGCGTCACCACCCGTTGGCCCTCGCCGCTCGGCAGCACCACCGGATGGCCGTTGACATCGACGTAGCCACCCCGCTCGGCCACGGGGTAGGCGAGAGCAACGGTCGGGTCGCCGAGAGCACGGGCGAGAGCGTCGCGCAGTGCTCCGCCGGGGGAGGCATCGCCGAGCTCGACGACCAGCTGGCCCACCTGGGCCCGGGCCAGCCGAGCCCGCAGGAGCCCTCCGAGAAATACGACCGGAGCGACGGCGAGGAGCACCAGCGACGCCTGGGCCCACCGAGTCCCCAGGCCGGTCGGAAGGCCCAGCTCGGACAGCAGGCCAGCGATGTAGACCACGACGAACAGGCAGGCGCCGGGCACCACCGGCAGCAGCACCCGTCGAGCAGCGACGCTGCCCCGACGCCATCGCTGCACGAGGACGAAGAGGAAGCACATGGCCGTCCCCACGGCCCCGAGCAGGAGGGCGGCGTACCAGAAGCGTCCCAGGCCGCTGTCGAGGTCGAGCCCTACGGCGTTGCGGGCGCAGCCGGCGCAGTCGCCGAGCTCCATCACCGGCACTCCGGCCGCCACCAGCACGTAGGGCAGCGAGACGATGATCCGCTCCCTCCGAGAGGCGAGACCGCTGGGGAACGCCAGCGCCAGGTGGGCTAGGA
>JALZNY010000112.1 GCA_030857525.1 Actinomycetota bacterium | reverse complement strand
GGCCTCGTTCCTGGTGGGCACCACCACGGTGACGCGCATCAAGCCTCGAGCTCGACGACCGTGGTGGGGCTGGGACTGATGCCTCTCGTCGCGTCGGATGCCACGTCGGTCCCCTGCATCGCCTCCTTGGCCACGCTGAGGAAGCGCTCCACGCTGGCCGACCAGCTGAACTGGCCAGCCCGATCCCGGGCCAGCCAGCCCATCCGCCGCCGCAACGACGGATTGCGGCTGAGCGAGACCCAGTGCTCGAGGAAGGCTGCCTCCGACGTAGCCAGCATCCCCGTCTGAGCGTGTAGGACCGAGTCCCGCAGTCCGGGTACGTCGAAGGCGACCGTCGGTGTCCGGCGGGCGGCCGCTTCGAGCACCACCAGGCCCCAGCCCTCGACCATGGCCGGATGCAACAGCAGCCAAGCTCGACCGAGAAGCTCGTTCTTGTGCTCCTCGGAGATCTCGCCGGTGAAGGTGACGCCCTGGCCCGCCAGTGCTTCCAGCCGGCTGCGCTCGGGTCCCTCTCCGATGATCATCAGCTGGCCCCCGACGAGGGGTCGGACCCGCTCCCAGGCGGCCAACACCACCTCGATGCGCTTGTGGGGAACCAGTCGTCCGAGGCAGACGAAGAGCGGTTCAGGATCCTCGGTCAGATACGCCCGGGGAAGATCGGTTCCGTTGTGCACGATGCGGATGTGCTCTCGGTCGACACCGATCTCCTCGAGGCTGGCCGCGGTCGACTCGGACACGGCGACGAAGAGCCGTCGGCGGTAGGCAAGGGGCATGGCGTAGCGCTCCAGTGAGCGGCCCAGGGCAGCCACTGGTAGGGGGAACCACTGCCGCCATTGCTCGCTGTGCAGATGGTTGACCAGACAGACCGATGGAAGCCGTCGCCACAGGGGAACGAAGAACGACAGGCCGTTGGCCACGTCGACGACCAGGTCCACATCCCGGAAGTGGCGCAGGTAGCTGATCGGCGCCCGCAGGTACTGGCTGAAGCGTCCTCCGTTCTGGTGCACGGCGTAGGTTCGAGATGAGGTGGGGCCGGCGCAGAGCAGGGAGACCTCGTGACCCTGAGCTGCGAGGCCGCAGGCCAGGTGGTCGACCAGCACCTCCGACCCTCCGGCCAAGGGGTTGGCCAGGTCGCGCCAGGCCACGAAGAGGACCTTGCTCGGACCCGTCACGTGTCCTGTCTTCCCCCGAGCAGCCCGGCCGTGGCGCTCATGTGGAAGCGGCCTCGCCGGCGGCGCCCTCGTTTGTCGTCGAGGTCAACGCCACATCGACAGGCGTGGAGGCGGCGGCCGGGGCGAAGGCCGAGGCCGACTCGATGAGGCGCCGACCGGTCAGGCTGCGAGGCGTGGTCGAGATGGTGTGCGACGGGCCCTCCTCCACCAGGCACCCCGCTTCAAGGACCACGATGCGGTCGGTGACCTTGCGCACCACGGCCATGTCATGGGACACGAACACCAGCCCCAGCCCCATCTCGGCCTGTCGCTCGCGCAGCACGACCAAGAGGCGGGCCTGCTCGGAGGCGTCGAGCATGCTCGTGGGCTCGTCGGCCACCAGCAGCTTGGGCCGGACCACCAGGGCCCTGGCCAGCGCCACCCGCTGGAGCTGGCCCCCGGAGAGCTCGTGGCTGAAGACCTCGAGGAAGGACCCCGAGGAGGGCAGACCCACGCTCTCCAGCGCCTCGCTCACGGCCAGGTTGCGGTGGGTGCGGTCCTCAGAGCCTTCGACGTCGAGGGGCTCACGCACCAGATCACGGACGTTCATGCGAGGCGAGAGGGCGTCCCACGGGTCCTGCATCACGAGCTGGATGCGCCGACGCTGAGCCTTGGCCGCCCCCCGCCAGGATGTAGGGAGGGGCTTGCCTTCGAGCACGACCTGGCCGGCGTCGGGAGCCACGTGGCCGGTGATGATGCGGGCGAGGGTGGACTTGCCGCTGCCGGAGGGGCCGATGATCCCCACCGCTTCGCCCTCGGCCAGGCTCAGAGAGACGTCTCGCAGGGCCTTGACCGCATTTCGGCCGCTACCGAAGCTCTTGCTCACGCCCTGGGCCGACAACAGGGTCTTGAGCCCGCCGAAGTGACAGGTCACCAATCGCTGTCGAGAGGGGAGGAGGCCGGGATGTTGCTCCCGGCATATGTCTTCGGCCTGGGTGCAGCGGGGGTGGAAGGGGCAACCCGAGGGGATGGAGCGAGGATCGGGGGGCGTTCCCCGGATCGGCCTGAGGTCTTTGGTGGTGGTCATCACCGGATAGGCGTTGACCAGCGACCAGCTGTAGGGATGCACCGGTGCGGCGATGACGCGCTCGGTGTCGCCCACCTCCATGGCCTCGCCCGCGTAGAGCACCATGGTGCGCTGGGCCAGGCGGGTGGCGTCGGGCAGGTCATGGGAGATGACCACCAGCCCGAAGCCGCGAGCGGCGGCCAGCTCGGCGATGCGCTTGACCACGTCGTCCCTGATCACGGGATCCAGGCCGGCGGTCGGTTCGTCGAGCACCAACAGGTCGGGGTCCAAGGTGAGGGCCATGGCCAAGGTCGCTCGGCGTCGCTCGCCGCCGGAGAGCTGGTGGGGATAGCGATCGAGCAGGGCGGGGTCGAGGCTCACCTCGCGGGCCAGCGCTTCCGAGCGACGTCGGGCGTCGCTCGCGCTCATCCCCAGCCGCTCCCGCAGAGGCTCGGCTACCTGGACACCGATCCTGGTGACGGGGTTGAACGGGGCGCCCTGCAGGGCCAAGGCGACCACCGACCAGCGCAGCGTCCGCAGCTCCTGGGCCGTGGCGCCCATGACCTCCTGGCCGCCCACCACCACGCTGCCCCTGGCCTCGGGTGGCTGGATGAGACCGGACAGACACAGGGCCAGGGTGGACTTGCCCGAACCACTCTCACCCACGATGGCCAGAGACTCACCCCGGTCGAGATCGAAGCTCACCCCCCGCAGGGCTTCGATGTCGCCACGGAAGCACACCGAGAGGTCCTTGACGTGGAGGAGGGGAGTCACGGGAGTTGGAGCGGACGACGGTCGAGGGGGTCAGGACGCGAAGGAGGACGGGGTCATCGACAAGTTCGCCACTGTGCCAGACACTGCCGTGCAACGACAATAGATGCAATTCCCACTTAGAAGGAGGACGAGCGATCAGCCGAAGGTCCAGGGCGATCGGGGGGCCACCGAGGTGCCCGCCAGCGGCTCGAACAGATCGGCCAGGCGGGGGTCGGCGGGCAGGTCAGCCAGGTCTGCGTCGGCCTCGATCGCGGTACAGGCGATGCCTGATTCGACCAGGTCGCTCTCCCATGCTCGGGCCGAGCCGGTGGCTAGTCGCTCGGCCAGGGCCAGGTCATTGGCCTGGCCCGGCTCCAGCCCGCACATGCGGCCCAGCCTCTGGCGGCTGGCGTCATCGTCAACGCTGAGCACCAGCACGCCGTCGCTGGTCTCGATGGGGTGGTCGAGGGGACCCCAAACCGGACGACCCTGGCGGCGTCGTGCCTCGTGGCCACCGGCCAGGGCATCAAGGACGTGGGCCTGGAGGCTCATGGCCCCGGCCCACAGCGAGGTGCCCACCCGGCACCCTCGCCCCGTCTGCTCGCGCTGGTAGAGACCCCGAAGCATTCCCTCGCAGGTGTTGAGCGCCCCCATGCAGTCGGTGAGCAGGACCCGGCTGGGTACGGCCGGGTCCCCTTCGGGCCACACGCCGTCGCCCACCCCGGTGTAGGCCTGGACCAAGAAGTCGGTCCCCAGCAGCTGCGCCGGCTCGGCCAAGGCTCCCCAGCCCGATGCCTCGGCGTAGACGAGGCCGGGGTTGACCTGGGCCAGGTCGTCGGCCTCCAGGCCCCACTGGGCCGCCTTGCCCGGGCGCCAGTTGTGGAGGAACACGTCGCTGCCGGCCACCAGGTCTCCCAGCTTGCTTCGCCCCGCTGTAGAGGACAGGTCGAGCTCGACCGTGTGCTTGCCCCGGTTGAAGCAGAGGAAGAACGAGCCGGTGTCGCCGGCAGCGGGCGGGACCACCCGGCCGAAGTCTCCGCCGGGGGGCTCGACCTTGGTCACCTGCGCCCCGAGCATCTGGAGCAGGAGCCCGGCCAGCGGTCCCTGCATGCGCGTCGTCGTCTCCACCACCCGGATCCCGGCCAGGGGGAGGTCGGCATCCCGGACCGCCTCGGGACCCGAGCCGCCACCCCTCGCCGAGGCCACTCCGAGGGTTGCGAAAGGTGAGGGCACCAGCTCCTCGATGACGGGGTGGCCGGCCGACCAACCTGGATCGGCCAGGACTTCGCCGTAGTGTCGGATCCGGGTGAGGCTGACCCGACACGCTTCGGCCACTTGGGCCAGCTGGGCCAGGGAGTGGCGGGCCGTGGCCTCGTGGAGGCCGGGGGGGAGCGAGCATGTCCCGGCGTAGTAGCGGGCCCGGAACAGGGCCCAGGCTCGACCCAGGTCGGCGCCATCGGCGCCCAGGCGAAACCAGAACGCCTTCCAGGCCTCGGGATCGAGGGTCTCGATCTCCACCTGGTGCCCGTCGGAGGACTCGAACGGGGGACCGGGTTCGGGCTGGGCCGACGGGAGGAGGGACTCGTCGTCAGTGGTGGCGGCGGCGATGTAGTGACTGGAGAGCACGAGGGCGGCCTGGAGGACCGAGGTCTGCACCCGCGAGACGGGATGGCCCCGGCTTTGCCCGATGAGGGCGGCGAGGGTGCCCTGTGCAGCCAGGACGCCGGCGGCCACCGAGGCCACCTCCAGCCCGATGCGCCGGGGGCGGCCGTGGTCGCTACCGTGGAGGTGCATCAGTCCCGACAGGGCCTGAACGCTCGCCTCGCTGCCCGGCCGGTCCGGCGCCAGCTTGGCCGGGCCGTGCCAGGAGATCGAGCAGCGAAGGGCCTCGACGAGCTCGTCAGCGGGCTCGAGAGGCGCCAGCCGGCGCCGGCAGGTCTGCACGGCCAGCGGGGGCCCGGTGAACCCGGCCATCCCCATCACCGGGTCGTCGCTCCGGCACTGACCACCAGATGGCCCCCGCTGGGGCCGATGGGCCACAGGCCGGCGGCGACCAGCTCGGCCCAGGGGCCGAAGGGATTCGCGCCACTGCCCACAAGGGTCCAGGCCACGGCGCCGGCCAGGATCCAGAGCTGGGCTCCCGAGGCCACATGGGCGTCGACGTAGCTGTCGTCGGCCGGATCGAGCACCTCGGTGGCCAGGAGCATGGCCACGTGCAGGGCGGCCTCCAGCTCCACGCCTCGCCCGGCGGCGAGGAGGCTGGACCGGGGCACCGACCGCCGATGATCGACTTCGTCGAACCAGGCCCGGTCGACGCCGCCCGACCGCTCGACTCCCTCGGCCAGGGGCACCATGGCCAGGGGGAGATCGACCGGTCCCGCCGGGGTAGTCGTGGCCCGGGCTGTGAGCTCAGCCTCGGACATGGGGCCAACGCCGCAGTGCAGGTCCCCCAGCAGCCGTTCGACCGTCGGGCCGCCGGGGCCCAGGGCCTCGGCCAGCCCCACACGGCGGCCGTCGTCGGCCACCACCTGGACGGGCCAGGACAGCACCGGGGCGTCGGCCAGGGCCGCGGCCGGTGACTCCGCTC
>JALZNY010000111.1 GCA_030857525.1 Actinomycetota bacterium | reverse complement strand
CGCAGTCCAAGCCCCGCCGGCCGGTCCGGGGGGTGGTCATCGAGACGTTGGTGCTGGTGGTGGTGGCCGCCGCCATCGCCTTGGTGCTGCGGGCCTTCGTGGCCCAGGCCTTCTCGATCCCCTCCGCTTCGATGAGCCCCCAGCTGTTGGTGGGTGACCGGGTGGTGGTCTCCAAGCTGGCCTACCGCCTCCACGAGCCCAACCGGGGCGACATCGTGGTGTTCGACTGCCCGCCCCGCGCCAGTTGCCCCGACGACGAGGATGTCAACGCTTCGGTGGTGGTCAAGGGCCTGCACGGCCTGCTCGAGGCCGTGGGGCTGCGTCAGCCCTCGACCGAGGAGTACATCAAGCGGGTGATCGCGCTCCCCGGGGAGCGGGTGGAGGGGCGGGAGGGCTCGGTCTACGTCGACGGCCGTCGCCTTGTCGAGCCCTACCTTCCTGACTCGGCGCCGACGCTCGACTTCGAGGCCACGACCGTCCCCGCCGGTGAGCTGTGGGTGATGGGCGACAACCGCGCCAACTCCTCGGACAGCCGCGTGTTCGGACCCGTCGATGACGAAACCGTCGTGGGCCGGGCCACGCATCGGGTCTGGCCCCCGACTCGCACGGCCTTCTTGTGACGCGGGCTCGCCAGCGGCTCGGCGCCGCCGGGGAGGACCTGGCCGCGGCCTGGTACGAGGCTCGGGGCTACCGGGTGCTGGCCCGCAACTGGCGCTGCCGGGAGGGCGAGCTCGACCTGGTGGTGCGCCAGGGTGCCACCATCGTGTTCTGCGAGGTAAAGGCCCGCTCGTCGCTGGCCTTCGGCTCGCCCCTCGAAGCGGTGACGCCGAACAAGTGCCGGCGCATCCGCCGGCTGGCAGCGGCGTGGCTGGCTCAGGCCGAGGGAGGTGCGGCCGAGCTGCGCTTCGACGTGGCTGCGGTCCTGAACGGGGAGGTCGAGGTGGTGGAAGCCGCCTTCTGACGCTGGCTACGCCCGGCCAGGCCTTCGGCGGGTCCGCATGGTCCAGCAGGGGTGGTGCCAGTGGCGGCGGAGGTCGGGGGCGTCGTGAGGCACGGCCACCACGTGGCCGGTTCCGGGCGCGATCACCCCGTTGCAGCCCGGGCAGCGATAGGACTTGACGGCGTCGAAGGGCTGAACCCGTCGCACGTCGACCAGCTCATCGGCCCAAAGGTCAGGTGACATTGGTCCGAGTATCGCCCCTCATTCTGCGGCAGAGGTGACTGTCTCACCCTCGCTCTAGTGTGAGCGCCAGCTCGAGTGGCCGGCGTCATGGTCCTCCTCTCGCCAGTTTCCCTCCTGGGAGGAGCACTCGTGCTCGCCATCATCGCCTCTGCCACCCTGCTTGGCGTCGACGGGCGCCCGGTGTCCGTCGAGGTCCACGTCTCGTCCGGCCTGCCCTGCTTCAACATCGTGGGTTTGCCCGACACCGCCTGCCGCGAGGCCCGCGACCGTGTCCGGGCCGCGCTGTCCTCCACCGGGGTGCAATGGCCGCAGCGTCGCATCACGGTCAACCTGGCACCGTCGGGGGTCCGCAAGAACGGGGCCGGGCTCGATCTGGCCGTCGCCGTGGGCGTTCTGGTTGCCCACGACGACCTCCCGGCGTCGGCCGTCGCCGGCATGGGCTTTCTCGGCGAGCTCGGCCTCGACGGATCCATCCGGCGCATCCCCGGGATGGTTCCGCTCGTCGATGCCATGGTGACCGACACGGCCGTCGTCCCCCAGGGCTGCGGGCGCGAAGCCGGCCTCGTCGGGCGCCACCAGGTACGGGAGGTCGCCACCCTCGTCGAGCTCCTGGCCGCCCTGCGAGGCGAGGCTCCGTGGCCCGACCCCGCGGTGAACGAGCCCCTCGACCTTCCGTCGTTCGACCCCGATCTGGCCGACGTGCGGGGACACACCGTGGCCCGCCTGGCCCTGGAGGTGGCGGCGGCCGGCGGTCACCACCTGCTCCTCGTCGGGCCGCCGGGAGCGGGCAAGACCATGCTGGCTCGGCGCCTTCCCGGCCTGCTACCCGACCTCGGCCGGGTCGAGGCCCTCGAGGCCACGCGCGTGCACTCGGCGGCGGGGCTGGAGCTGCCCGTCGGGGGCCTGGTGCGCCGTCCCCCGCTGCGCGCCCCCCACCACGGGGCCTCCGCCGTCTCGCTCATCGGCGGCGGCACCGCCTGGATGCGACCCGGCGAGATCAGCCTGGCCACCCAGGGCGTACTTTTCCTCGACGAGTTGGCCGAGTTCGCCCGACCGGTGCTCGACGCCTTGCGCCAGCCGCTGGAGGAGGGTGTGGTCCGGGTCTGCCGGGCCCGGGCCGCGGTCTGCTACCCGGCCCACTTCCTGCTGGTGGGGGCCATGAATCCGTGCCCATGTGGGCAGGGCGGTCCTCCGGGCGCCTGCCGGTGCAGCGACGCCTCCCGCCTCCGGTACGGGCGCCGGCTGTCGGGGCCGCTGCTCGACCGCTTCGACCTGCGTCTCGACGTGCCCCGGCCCGAGGCGCTCCAGCTCCTGGGCGGTGCCGCGGGGGAGTCCACCGCCACCGTCGCCGCCCGGGTGGCGGCCGCTCGCGCCATCGCCGCCACCCGGGGGGTGACGTGCAACGCCCAGATTCCCGGGTGGGCCCTCGACGACGTGGCTGCGCTCGACGACGACGCGGCGGCGATGCTCGAGAGCGGCCTACGCAGCGGGACGCTCAGCGCCCGTGGCCTGCAACGGGTCCGCCGGGTGGCTCGCACGCTGGCCGACCTCGGCGGTCGGGAAGGCCCGCTTGGCGAGGGCGACGTCTGCCTGGCCCTGCAGCTGCGGGCCGAGCCCGACCGGTTGGGAGCGGTGCTGTGAGCAGCGCCAGGAGTGAGGATCGGCTGCCGGCCGCGGCGTGGGTGGCCGTGCTTTCCGGCCTGGGAGGGATGGGGCCGGCCCGGCTGGCCGCCCTGCTCGAGCGCTGGGACCCCGAGGAGGCGTGGCTGCGGGTCGTTGCGGGCGACGTCCATCTCGATCCCCAGGTGGTGCTGCGGGCCCGCCGTCTCGACGCCGCCCTCGCCGCCCGTTGGCGCCAGGAGGCAGGTCGGACCGACGTCGCCGGCTGCTGGGCGGCGCACGCGATCGCCGGGGTGGGGGTCGTCGCCCGGGGGGACGGGGCCTATCCAGGACCCCTGGCCGACGACGTCGAGGCTCCCGCCGTGCTGTTCCACCTGGGCTCGCTGGCCACGCTCGACCGTCCTCGGGTGGCGGTGGTGGGGACCCGGCGATGCACCTACGCAGGAAGGATGACGGCTCGGGCTCTCGGTCGCGATCTCGCCGCCGCCGGGGTCTGTGTGGTGTCAGGACTGGCCCGCGGCATCGACGGCGAGGCTCACCAGGGAGCGCTGGAGTCGACGATGTCGGGAGGGGCGGCGCCCGCCGCGGTGGTCGGCACCGGGCTCGACGTGGTCTACCCGAGGGCCAACGCCGAGCTGTGGCGGCGGGTGGCAGCGGTGGGAGTGGTGGTCTCGGAGTACCCGCTCGGCACCTGTCCTCAGGCCTGGCGCTTCCCGGCCCGCAACCGGATCATCGCCGCCCTGGCCGATGTGGTGGTGGTGGTGGAGAGCCATGCCCGAGGTGGCTCCCTGCACACCGTCGACGCCGCCCTCGAGCGTGACCGGCCGGTCATGGTGGTCCCTGGACCGGTGCGCAGCCCGGCATCGGCCGGCACCAACGACCTGCTGGTTGCCGGTAGCGCACCCGTGCGCGACGCGGGCGATGTCCTGGTCGCCCTCGGCCTCGACGCGGCAGCGGTGACAAGGGGCCAGCCGCAGCGGCGGCCGGAAACCACGCTGGGTGCGACGCTGCTCGATGCTCTGGGATGGCAGCCGGCCACGATCGAGGAGGTGGCGGGGCGGGTGGAGGCACCCCTGGCCCAGGTAGCGGTGGAGCTGTCGAGGATGGAGCGCGATGGCCTGGTGCTACGCCAGGGGAGCTGGTTCGAGCGTCGGGCATGACGGCTTTTCACTCTCGGCCTCTGTGGATCCTGCCTCGCCCAAGCGCCGCGCGCTACATTCCGTCTGCTATTTCACGACTGGGGGGAGAGCAAGGTGCGTATGCACAGGTTTGGGACGGTCGCGCTGGCGGTGGTGGCGGCGCTCGGAGTGGGGGCCTGCGGTGGGGCCGATAATCCGAGGCTCACCAAGGCGCAGTTCATCGAGCGAGGAAGCGCGATCTGCGGCGATTCGAGCCAGCGGATCGAGGGGGCGGCCCAGGCCGCCTTCACCACGCCGGGGGAGATCCCCAGCGCTGACCTGGTCAGCGAGTTTGCCGTCGACACAGTGGCGCCGACCATCGAGTCCGAGATCGAGCGACTGCGCGAGCTGCGCCCGCCCGAGATCGACGAGGAGCGGATCGAGGATCTCCTCCAGGCCGGAAGCGACGGTGTCGACCGGGTTCGCGAGGACCCCACGGTGCTCTTGAGCAGCGCTGACGACGGCTTTGGTCGCTACCGGGAGCTGGCCAGCGCCTATGGTCTCCAGAACTGTGGCGGCGCCAGCGACAAGACCCGGGACGCCATCGAAGGTATCGACCGCGAGGGGTAGCGCCCGAGGCAATCCCGGTCCGTCGCCGGATCCGGACTGGCGCCTCGATGCGTTCCTGCGGTCGCTGACCGCAGCGTCGGCGAGCACGGTGAGGGCGTACCAGGGCGACCTGGTCGCTTTCACCGTGTGGGCCGGCCGGGCTGGTCATGTGGCGCCCGACGCCGTCGACCGTCGTGTCCTGCGCCGCTACCTCGCCTACCTCGGCACCCGCCGTTACGCCCGGCGCACGATTGCCCGCAAGGCTTCTGCACTGCGGCGCTACTTCGCCTGGCTGGTACGCACCGGTCGGCTGGCCCTCGATCCGGCGGCCGGTCTGTCTGCTCCCGGCGGGGGCGGGCGCCTCCCCCGCGTGCTTCGGGCGGAGGAGCTCGACGTGCTGCTCGACGATCCCCCGGCGGTCGTCGACCATGACGAGTCGAGCGTCCGCCAGCGCGACGACGCTGTGCTCGAGCTGCTCTACGGCAGCGGGCTGCGTGTCGCCGAGCTGTGCGCCTTGCGCCCCGACGACCTCCAACTCGACCAGGGCGTGGTGCGGGTGTGGGGCAAGGGCGCCAAGCAGCGCCAGGTACCTGTCAGCGCTCCTGCCGGCGAAGCCCTCCGGGCCTGGCTCGAGCGTGGACGGGCGGAGTTGGCCACCGCGGCCTCGCCGCCCGACGCAGTGTTCCTCAACCGCCGTGGTCGCCGTCTGGGGACGCGCGACGTGCGTCGCATCCTCGATCGCCGAGCGGCAGTCCCCACCCATCCCCATGCGCTGCGCCACACCTTCGCCACCCACCTGCTCGACGGTGGCGCCGACCTGCGCGCCGTCCAGGAGCTCCTGGGCCACGCCGATCTGGCCACCACCCAGCACTACACTCACGTGAGCAAGGAGCGGCTGCGGTCGGTGCACGAGGCATCGCACCCGAGAGCTCGGCCGCTGGCTGGCGACCGGTCCGGCCCGCGATCGACCTGACGGGAGACGACGTGGACCACGACGAGGACCACGACGAGGACGACAAGGAAGCGGTCTCCCGGCTCTGGGCCGAGTACAAGG
>JALZNY010000110.1 GCA_030857525.1 Actinomycetota bacterium | reverse complement strand
GACTCCGGCGGTGGCCAGCCGGCCCCGGAGGAAGGACTCGAGCTGGGCCACCCCGTCCAGCCGCCCCCGGTGGGCGGCCACCTCCACCCCGCCCGAGTGGGCGTGGCCGCCGGCCGGGAACCGCCCGTCTCCCAGCAACAGCGCCGCCGCCGACGTCACCAGCGCACCTCCGCCCTCCGTTCTTTGTCGGGTGAGCAGTGCTGGGCACTGTTGAGCCGACAAAGAACGAGGTGGGTCTGGGATATCGCTGGCATCGGAGTCAAAAGAGGAAGTAGCGCTGGGCCATGGGCAACACCGTGGCCGGTTCGGGCTCGACCTCGTCGCCGTCGATGCGCACGGTGAACGTCTCGGGGTCGACCTCGATGCGGGGACGGGCGTCGTTGTTGGGCAGATCGGCCTTGCCCCGGGCGCGCACGTCGGCCGTGGGCACCAGGCGGCGGCGGACGTCGAGACGGCCGGCCAGCCCGTCGTCGAGGGCGGCGGGGGCCACGAAGGCCACGCTCGTGGCCGCGGCCACACTGGGGGCGGCGCCGAACATGGGCCGGGGCAGCACGGGCTGGGGCGTGGGGATGGACGCGTTGGCGTCGCCCATGGCCGCCCAGGCGACCATTCCCCCCTTGAGCACGACGTGGGGGCGGACCCCGAAGAAGGCCGGGTCCCACAGCACCAGGTCGGCCAGCTTGCCCACCTCCACCGAGCCCACCTCGGCCTCCAGTCCATGGGCCACGGCCGGGCAGATGGTGTACTTGGCCACGTAGCGACGGGCCCGGAGGTTGTCGGCCTCGCCGTCGCCGGCCAGCGCCCCCCGCCGTCGCTTCATCACGTGCGCCGTCTGCCAGGTGCGCAGGACAACCTCGCCGATGCGACCCATGGCCTGGGAGTCCGAGCCGATCATGGAGATGGCCCCGAGGTCGTGGAGGATGTCCTCGGCGGCGATGGTCGTGGGCCGGATGCGGCTCTCGGCGAAGGCCAGGTCCTCGGGCACGGCCGGGTTGAGGTGGTGGCAGACCATGAGCATGTCGAGGTGCTCGTCGATGGTGTTGAGCGTGTGGGGCCGGGTGGGGTTGGTCGACGAGGGCAGCACGTTGGGGTGGGAGGCCACCGTGATGATGTCGGGGGCGTGCCCACCGCCGGCTCCCTCGGTGTGGTAGGTGTGGATGGCCCGCCCGGCGATGGCGGCCAGGGTGTCCTCCACGAAGCCGGCCTCGTTGAGGGTGTCGGTGTGGATGGCCACCTGCACGCCCGAGGAGTCGGCCACCGATAGGCAGGCGTCGATGGCCGCCGGTGTGGTCCCCCAGTCCTCGTGGAGCTTGAACCCGGCGGCGCCCCCCCGGAGCTGCTCCCACAGGGCATCCGGGGAGACGGTGTTGCCCTTGGCCAGCAGGGCCACGTTGAGGGGCCAGCCGTCGAGGGCCTCCAGCATGCGGGCCAGGTGCCAGGACCCGGGGGTGACCGTGGTCGCCTTGGTCCCCTCCGCCGGCCCGGTCCCCCCGCCGATGATGGTGGTGATCCCGGCACCCAGGGCCTCGGGCAGGAGCTGGGGGCAGATCAGGTGCACGTGGCAGTCGATCGCCCCGGCGGTGAGGATGAGGCCGTTTCCGGCCAGGACCTCGGTGGATGGGCCGATGGCCAGCGCTGGATCGACGCCGTCCATGGTGTCGGGGTTGCCGGCCCGGCCCAGGGCGACGATGCGCCCGTCGCGGATGCCGACATCGGCCTTGACCACCCCCCAATGGTCGAGGACCACCGCCCCGGTGATGACCAGGTCGGGAGCGCCCTCGGACCGGGTGACCAGCGACTGGCCCATCGACTCGCGGATGACCTTGCCGCCACCGAAGACAGCCTCGTCGCCCCCCGCGCAGCGATCGTCGGTGACCTCGATGAGGAGGTCGGTGTCGGCCAGGCGGATGCGGTCGCCCGTGGTGGGCCCGTACAGGGCCACGTAGCGGGCCCGGCCGATCTCACCCATCGGCGCCTCCCCCGTCCCCGCCGGCGAGGGGCCCTGCTGCGAGCCCTCGCAGACCGGGAACGGTCCTCGCCCCCGCCAGGGGGACCAGGCCGACGTGGCGGTCGACACCGGGCTCGAAGCGCACGCTGGTACCCGCGGGGATGTCGAGGCGCTGTCCCCACGCCGCCCGGCGGTCGAAGTCGAGGGCGTCGTTGGCCTCGGCGAAGTGGTAGTGGGAGCCGACCTGAACGGGCCGGTCGCCGGTGTTGGCCACGCGGACGGAGGTCACCGGGCGCCCGGCGTTGATGGTCACCGCCCCCTCGGCCAGGCGCAGCTCGCCGGGGATCACGGGATGGGCTGGTGGACCGTCACCAGCTTCGTGCCGTCGGGGAAGGTGGCCTCCACCTGGACCTCGGGGATCATCTCGGGGACCCCGTCCATGACCTGGTGGCGGGCCAGGACGTGGCGCCCATCCTCCATGAGGTGCGCCACGCTCACGCCGTCACGCGCCCCTTCCAGCAGGAAAGCGGTGATGACCGCCACGGCCTCGGGGTGGTTGAGCAGCAGGCCCCGGTCCTGGCGCCGGCGGGCCACGTCGGCGGCCACGTGCACCATCAGCCGCTCCTGCTCGTGCGGGCTCAGACGCATCCCCAGACCCTAGAGGGTGCGCCAAAAGCGCACCCTCTAGGTCCTCAAGGGTTGCCAGCACCACCGCTAAACACCGGCCAGCACCCTCGCCGGGTGGGTGCTCCATCACTACATTGCCGTTGTGTCCGCGTCTTCCACACTGGCTCGGGCCGGGCTGCGGGGCCATCGCCGAGGCCTCCTCGGACTCTCGGTCGTCCTCGCCCTTGGCCTCGGCGTGGCCTTGGCCTCACTGGAAGCGGCCAGGCGCACAGAGAGCGCCTACACGTCCTACCTGCGCCGGGCCGAGGTGGGCGAGCTCGCCGTCAACCCCGGTCTCATCACCGACCGGGCCGAGGAGATCATCACCTCCACGCCAGGCGTCTCCGATGTCGTCAGCGACTCGTGGCTGACCGGCACCGCCGACGACGGCCATCCCCGGACCCAGGCCGAGGTCGACGGCACTCCCATCCTGATGCGGGTCTCGGCCGACGGGCGCTTCACCGAGCGGGACCGACCCGCCGTGCACGAGGGCCGCATGGTCAGCGGTGGAGCCGAGGCGTTCGTGAGCGTCGAGACGGCCAGGGCGCTCGACCTCGAGGTCGGCGACCGGCTCCCCTTGGCGTTCTGGCGGTCGTACGCCCCCCCGGCACCGCCGCCATCCGAGATCGTCGAACCCATCGGGCGGACCGAGGCCGAGGTGGTCGGCATCGGGGTCTTCGCCGACGAGGTCCTGGCCGACGGGCTTTACCCCCGCCAACGGGTAGTGGTGAGCCCCGAGGTGGGCTCCCCCTTCGATTGCACGCTGCGACTCCCCGCCGCCGACGACCCCAGGCCGCTGGAGGAGTTGGGCCCGGCAGTCATCCCCGATGACTGTGCCATCTCCTACCGGCAGTTCTCGCTTCACGTCGGCGGTGGCGATGCCGGCGTGGGATCGGTGATGGGCACGCTGGCGCAGCGCCTGGCCGACGAGAACCAGCACCTCCCAGCGGCGTTGCGGGACAGCGACATCGGGTACTCGCTCATCCCCTCGGTCACCGCTGATGTGCGGCAACGGGTCCAGCGATCCCTCGACCCCGCGGTTCGGGCCTTGCAGCTGTTCGCCCTCGCCGTCGGCGTGGCCACGTTGGTGGTGACCCTGCTCGGCGCGGTACGCATCGCCCGCCGCCACGAGGTCGACGCCCGCACCTGGCGCCACCTCGGCGCCGTTCGGATGCAGCAGATGACGGGGATCGCCGCACCGCTGGCGGTGGCGGCGGTCGCCGGACTGGCCGGATCGCTGGTGGTCGGCTGGTTGGGCTCAGGGTTCGGCCCCCTGGCCACCGCCCGGGCTGTCGAGCCTCCAGGACGCCTGGGCCTGTCGCCGGCAGTGGTGCTGGCGGTGCTCGGAGCTTCGGCGGCAGTGCTCGCGGTGGGCCTCGTCCTCGCCGCTGCGGCGGTGTCCCGGTCGACGCTCGACGCGCTCCCCCGCCGGGCTTCCCACCGAGGGAGCGCCCTGAGCCGCAGCGCCAGCCCTTGGCTCGCCCTCGGAGGGCGGGCCGCGCTTGGCGGTCCGGGTGCGGGAGCGCTGCTCGGGGCAAGCGTGGTGGCGGTGACCGCCATCCTCTCCACCTCCGCCTTCACCGCCAGCATCGACGCCCTCGTGTCCGACGGCGATCGCTTCGGGTGGCCCTACGACGCCGCCGCCATGGTCAACTACGGCTACGGGGGCGCCGACGTGGGCGCCATCGCCGCCACCCTCGACCGTCCTGAGGTGCGGTCCTGGGGCCTCGCCGCCCTCCCCCTCGGGGTCACCGTCGACGGGGAGAGCGTGCCCGTCGTGGCCGGGCGGGCCGGCTTCGACGACCTGCCCGTTCCGGTGGTCGAAGGCGAACGGCCGATCGGCGACGACGAGATAGGCCTCGGTGCCCTCACTGCGAAACGAATGGGAGTCGGGGTGGGCGACCGGGTGGAGGTGTCCACGCCCGACGGGGAGCGGGTGATGACGGTCCGGGGGTTGGTGGTGCTGCCTCCCATCGGGCCGTTCGAGGCCGATCGGGCGTCGCTCGGCACCGGGGCGCTGTTGCCGGCAAGCTTCCTGGCCGCGGCTCTGCCTGATCCGGGGCAGGAGGCTGGCGCCGGGTCGGGTGAGCAGGCCGAGGCCGAGGAGCCGGGAACGTTCGTGGCCATCGACCTGGTGGAGGGGACCGATCGGGAAGGCTTCGTCGCCGCCATATCCGAAGAGCTCGCCACCTGGGACCTCAACCAGTTCATCGTCCTCCCCTACGCCGATCCGGTGCGACCGCCCCAGATCGCCGACGTGGCCGCCATGCGGGCCGTTCCCGGCGCCCTTGTGGGCGTCTTCGCCGTGGCCATGGCCGGCGGCCTGGCCATCGGCATCACCGTGGCGACCAAGGCCCGGCGCCGTGAGCTGGCGGTGCTCCGTGCCCTCGGTGCCACCGGGCGCCAGCTCCGGGCCTCGGTGCAAGCTCAGTCGCTCACCGTGGTGGGCATCGGCCTGGGTGCCGGGCTGCCGCTCGGCCTCGCCCTGGGCCGCGCCTCCTACCGGGCCTTCGCCACCAGCCTGGGCGCCCTCCCCGAGCCGTTCGTCTCACTCCCGTGGACGATCGTGATCGTGGTGGCCACCCTCGCCATCGGTCTCCTCGCCGCCGCCGGTCCGGGGCACTGGATCGCCCGCACCACGGCAGCAGCGGTGCTTTGCCACGAGTGACGGCGCCACGGCGTCGCCAAACGGGTCGGCCAATCGATGAGATCGAGAGGGCCCATGAGATCGCCGCGCTCGAGGCTCAGCCCTACGATGCCGACCCCGACTCGCATGGGAGGCACTCCCGGTCACTGCTCTAGCGCGAGCTACACCGCCAGAAGGCGACTGGCGTCGTCGGCGTGGAGGGACGCGGCCGGGCCGGTGTCGACGATGCGCCCGGCGTCCATCACGGCATAGGTGTCAGCCAGGCGCAGGGCGAACTCCACGTACTGCTCCACCAGCACGAAGGTCAGCCCCCCGACCTGGCGGAGGTTGGCCAGGGC
>JALZNY010000109.1 GCA_030857525.1 Actinomycetota bacterium | reverse complement strand
CTCCTCGTCGGAGAGGAACTTGGCCACCGGCGAGTCGAGGGCGCCGGCCTCCCCCACCCGCAGCCACACCAGGCCCTTCGCCCCCAGCGCCTTGGCCCGGTCGGTAAGCGCATCGAGGCGGTTGCGGCCGAGGTCGCCCTGGCCCGCCACCCGCAGTCCCTTGATGCACGTCGCCCCGGCGAAGGCTCGGAACCCGGTCTCGGCGAACACCGAGCCCAGCTCCACCAGCTCGGGGCCGGCTCGCAGGTCGGGCTTGTCCGAGCCGAAGCGCTCCATGGCGTCGAGCCAGGTGAGTCCCTCGATCTCGCCCGGGCGCTCTCCCGTGGCTGCCTCGGTGGCGTCGAGCACGGCTTCGGAGACGAAGGCCAGCACGTCGTCCTGGCTGACGAAGGAGGCCTCCAGGTCGAGCTGGGCGAACTCGAACTGCCGATCGGCCCGCAGATCCTCGTCCCGCAGGCAACGGGCGATCTGGTAGTAGCGGTCGACGCCGGCGACCATCAGGAGCTGCTTGGCCAGCTGCGGGCTCTGGGGCAGGACGTAGAAGTTGCCGGGCTGCAGACGCGACGGGATGACGAACTCCCGCGCCCCCTCAGGCGTGGGCACCCACAGCAGCGGGGTCTCGACCTCCATGAAGCCCTGACGGTCCATGGCGGCGCGCAGTGATCGAGTCACGGTGGCCCGCACCGCCAGGTTGCGCTGCATGCGGTCGCGGCGCAGGTCCACGTAGCGGTGGCGCAGGCGCGTCGACTCGTCGGCGTCGACCCGGTCGCTAACCGGGAAGGGGGGCGGCTCGGCCGCGTTGAGCACCTCGACCTGGCAGTCGCCCACCTCGATCTCGCCGGTGGCCAGCTCGGCGTTGACCGTCCCCTCGGGGCGGAGTCGGACCGTGCCGGTGATGCGCACCACGAACTCCGAGCGCAGGTCGGAGGCCCCGTCGACCACGCACTGGACCAGGCCCGACCGGTCCCGGAGGTCGACGAAGGCCAGGTGCTCGCCGTGCTCGCGACGACGGGCCACCCAGCCGCACAGGGAGACGACCCGATCCACGTCGAGCGTCCCCAGCTCGCCGCAGCGGTCGGTGCGCATCGACGTGGCTCCGTAGGTCGAACGATCGGTTCCGGTAGGGGGCATGGTCATGCCAGAAGCTCCTTGACGAGGGCGACGACCTCGTCGCGGGCGACGACCCGCTGGACGCCGCCGTCGCCCCGCAGGTCTCGGATCGAGACGGTACCCGCCTCGCGCTCATCCTCGCCCACGATGAGGGCCAGGCGGGCGCCGGAACGGTCGGCCAGCTTCATCTGGGCCCGCATGGAGCGGGCGTCGAAGCCCCGGTCGGCGGCGATGCCGCCCCGGCGCAGGGCCCAGGCCAGCTCGCCCGCGCCGCCGGCCCCGGTGATGTCGACCACCCACACGTCGACCCGGGCCTCGGGGGCGGGGAACACCCCCTCGGCATCGCAGGCCAGCAGCACCCGCTCGATCCCGATGCCGAAGCCCACTCCCGGGGTGGGCGGGCCTCCGAGAGCCTCGACCAGGCCGTCGTAGCGGCCCCCGGCGCCGATGGTGCTCTGGGCGCTCTCCAGAGCCGAGGCCTGGAACTCGAAGGCGGTGCGGGTGTAGTAGTCGAAGCCCCGGACCAGGCGGGCGTCGAGGACGAAGGCGACGTCGAGCGCAGCCAGCCCGGCCTGAACGGCCTCGAAGTGCTCGGCACATGCGTCGCACAGGTGCTCGACGATGCGGGGGGCGCCGGCGGTCGCCGCTCGGCACTCGGGACGCTTGCAGTCGAGCACCCGCAACGGGTTCTGGCGCGCCCCCTGGCGGTGCTCGGCGCACAGCTCGTCGTCGTGGGCGACCAGGAAGGCCTCGAGCAGGGCCAGGTAGGTCGGGCGACAGGCAGCGTCGCCGATCGAGTTGAGGACGAGGGTCACCTGCGCCAGGCCAACCGCTTCGTAGAGGATGCGGGCCAGGGCGATCACCTCGACGTCGACCTCAGGATCTTCCGACCCCAGCACCTCGACCCCGAGCTGGTGGTGCTGGCGGTAGCGCCCAGCCTGGGGCCGTTCGTAGCGAAAGCTGGGGGCGGTGTACCAGACCTTCCAGGGCAGCACGGGCCGGTGCTGGACGTAGGCCCGCACCACCGAAGCGGTGCCTTCGGGGCGAAGGGCCAGGTGCCGTCCGCCCTTGTCCTCGAAGTCGTACATCTCCTTGCGCACCACATCGGTGCTGGCCCCCACCCGCTGGAAGACCCCGACCTCCTCGAACATGGGACCCACCAGCAGCCCGTAGCCACTGCGCCGGGCGAGGGTGGCGAACTGGGCGACCAGGGCGGCCCAGCGATCGGACTCGGGGGCCAGGACGTCGCGCGTGCCGGTGGGGGCCTGGAAGGACGGCGTGGGCGGCACGGGAGGCGAGGCTACCGTCGGCCCCGGCATGGCCGCTGACCCTTTCCCCGCCGCGGTCCCACCCCCCGGTCCGCCGTCCGGGCCGCCTCCCGGTCCGCCGTCCGGGCCGCTCACTGAGAAGAAGCCGGCCCAGCTCTACACCTGGCTGCAGGCACCCGTGGTCGCCGTGGCCCTGGTGGCCATCGCCTCGGGCTTCGGCCAGTTCGGGGCCGTCGCCGCCCTGGGCGACGTGGCCGCCGCCTTCGGCGAAGCTCGCGCTGCGGCCGGCAGCGCAGCGTCGGTGGCCGAACAGGCCGGGCTGTCGGGCACGGTGTTGGGCGTGGGCCTCGCCTTCATCCGCCTGGCCTCACTCGGCGCCCTGCCCCTCGCCAGCATGGCCGACCGCCGGGGCCGCACCCGGGTCCTGCTCGGCTGCGCCGGCCTCGGCCTGGCCCTGGTGGCGCTGGGCGCGCTGAGCCCGGGCTACTGGTGGTTCGTGGCCGCCTTCGGCCTGAGCCGGCCCTTCCTCAGCGCCACCAACGCCCTGGCCCAGGTGGTGGCCGGTGAGCACACCGACAGCACCCAACGGGCCAAGGCCGTCGCCCTGGTCGCCGCCGGCTACGGCCTGGGCGCCGCCCTGGTGGCATCGGTGCGCGGTGCGGCCGCGGGGGTGCTCGGGTTTCGCGGCACCTTCGCCCTGGCCGTCGTCCCCCTGCTCCTGCTACCGGTGCTGCGGCGCTGGATGGCTGAGCCCGACCGCTACCAGGTCGCCAGCCACACTCGATCGAACGGCCCAATCAAGGCCGTGTTCGCCGTTCTCGGTCCCGAGGGACGCCGCCGGCTCTGGGCCATTATCGCCGTCGCCTTCGCCGCCGCCTTCGTCACCGGCCCGGCCAACAGCTTCGTCTTCGTCTACGCGGAGGGTGTCCTCGACGTCGCCCCCTCGACCACTGCGGCCCTGTTCCTCGCCGCCGTGCCCACCGGCCTGGCCGGCCTGGCGATAGGCCGGTGGGGCGCCGATCGCTGGGGACGACGGCCGACCGCGGCCCTAGCTCTGATCGGCATCGGGCTCGCCGCCATCGTGACCTACAGCGGGGGGCTGGCGCCGACCATCGCGGGGTCACTGCTGGCCGTCCTGGCCGGCTACGCCTTCCTCCCCACGCTGGCGTCGCTCGGCAACGAGCTGTTCCCCACCGAGGTACGGGCCTCGGTCGCCGGCTGGCTCGTCGGCGTGGGCGTGGTCGGCGCGGTCGCCGGCCTGGTCGTGTTCGGGGCCATGGCCGACCGCCTCGACGGCTTTGCCGCGGCCGCCGTGGTGGTGGCCCTGCCTGCGGTGGCGGCCAGCCTGTGCTTCGCCCGCCTGCCCGAGACCCGAGGCATGGAGCTGGAGGAATCCTCGGCCCTCGGCCTGTGAGCGGGCCCACGACCGGCCCTCCTTTCGGATTGAGCATGGGGTCAGCGGACCTCGACGGGTGGCGTCAGCAGACCGATGCCGGCGTTCAGGGCGGCGTCGGCCAGGGCGAAGGCGGCCACGACCGACGAGGCCATCGACCGCCCGACCGTCATGTGTTGAGGGGAGAAGGCCACCCGGAGGAAACCACCGGTGGCTGAGGGCCCGGCCATGATCGTGGCATCGGGCTCCTCATCTTCAGCGGCCAGCCGGTAGCCGCCGTCTGGGCCTTCGGCCACGATGGGATGGCGCTCGCTCGCCGACCACGACCGCTCGACCGTCGTCCACCCCGCGCCCCAACGACACTGGTCGGCGGCATCGAGGATCACCGACTCGAGGCCAGCGGCGTCGACGTCCTCGCCGTCGCCCGCCGCCACCAGGTGGTGCACGAGGTTGAACGCCAGCTCGGGGAAGGCGGCCATGACGTAGCCCAGGCCAGCAGCGAAGCGGGGGTTGAGCTCAGTGGGGACGAATCCGTCCTCACTGAGGATGCCGTCGACCCCGAACGCTCCCCGGAAGCCCACCCGGTCCGCCAACGCCCGCCCCACCCGACGGGCCACGTTCCGCATGGCTTCCCGGTCCGCAGGCGGCGGATCCCAGAACGTGCCCGACCCGGCATAGCGGAAGCGGCTCCCGGTCGGGGGCCGCAGCATGACCAGCTCGACCGGGCGCAGCACGGGCCACGCCGTCTTCGGTCACCACCCCGTGGATGCTGCACGGAAGGCCCTCCACGAAGGGCGCAACCCGGACCTGCTCGCAGCGAGCGGCGAGGAAGGTGACCGCCTCGTCGACGTCGACGCTGTCGGCGTGGCGGATCCAACGGACGTACTCGCCGCCGCCGTTGAACCCGTCACGAGCGTCACCGGCCCACACCGTCCCCTGGCCCCGATCGAGGCTGCACCCGGCGTCTACCAGGGCGTCCCGCTCGGGCGGCAGCAGCAGGCACGGAGGCCGCAGCACTCCGGCGGCGTCGAAGAAGGCGTCGACCCGGGTCTTGTCCTCCAGCGCCACCCACTCAGGCCGCCGCCCGCCGTAGGCGGTCCGGTCGCCCACCTTTTCGGTCGCGAGGAACGGGATGACCAGGACCAGGGCGGCACCGTCGGGGTCGAAGCGCTCGAGCGCCTCGGTAACCGCCGGGGGCGGTGCCGCCAGCATCGCCTCGCGGCGGCGGTTGGAGGTGACCAGGTCGGGCACATCGACGTCGACCACCACCCACTCGGCGTCGACCGGATCGGGCAGGTCTCCCATGCCCACGTTGCCTGCGATGCACAGGCAGCGCTCGGCCCCCAGCTCTCGCAGTTGTCGCACCTGGCGGGCACACCCGGCCAGCGGCGAGCCGGCCACCACCACCTTGCGCCCGCCTACCAGACGCCGCACCAGGTTCTGGTAACGCTCGGCGTCGGCGGCCATGCCCGAACGTATCCACGCCCCATCTCCGTTGCCGCGGATTTTCGACCCATCGACAAGGACGGGTCGACTCGGTGTCGGCAACTGCGATGATGGAGCCATGGCTCATCCGGGAGTGGCGCTGATCCCGGACACGGAGACGACGGTCGAGGCCCTGCGCCAGGCGGGGGCCCGGTTCGCCTTCGTCCACGGGAGCCGGGCGTCAGGCACCGCTCGCGCGTCGTCGGACGTCGACGTGGCGGCATGGTTCGGCGGGCTGAACCCCGCCCCCTGGACCGTCACCGGCCTCCCTTCGAGCATCGATCTGCTCGTGCTCGACGAAGCGCCTCTCGAGCTCGCCGGCCGGGTCGCGCTACGGGGGGTGTTGCTCTTCGACGACGATCC
>JALZNY010000108.1 GCA_030857525.1 Actinomycetota bacterium | reverse complement strand
GCGCTAGGGCGTCGCCGCCTAACCGGAGGTTCGGCGGCGAACTGTTTGTGCTCCGGTCGACCGGCAAAGCCGGCCGGCCTCCGCGCTGAACACCTTCTTGGGCTTCGCTGCGCTCGCCCGGGCCGCCAGCCAGGGGGGCCGCCTTCGGCGGCGGGTGTGGCCGGCGGCCGTTCTGGGCTCGCTTCGCTCGCCTTGGTGGGGTCCGGGCTTCGGTTCAGCCAGGGGGCGCGGTGGGTTCTATTCGAGTGAGGGTGCCGGAGGCGTCCAGGACGGTGATGGTGTCGCAGTTGGGCTGGGCTTCGCGGGCGGGCTCTACGGTGGCGGTCACGGCGCCGGGGACCGTGGTGGCCAGGGAGGCCGGGAGGTCCTCGTTGGGCCTGGCCCAGCGGGCGTAGTGCCAGACCTGGCCCGAGCCGGGGCGTAGCACGGCCGGCGTGGCCAGCGCATCGCAGTCCCAGTCGCCCACCAGGACCACGTCGTTCGCCGCGGCCACCGCCCAACGGAGATCACCGGCGCGCACCACGCCGCCGTTCACCTCGATCCTCTCGGTGCAGCCGTCGCCGTCGATGTCGGCCTTGACGACAGGGTCGGCCGCGCCGAGAGGTTCCGTGACGAGAGGCTCCGCCCCGACCGAGGTGGGCCCAGCCTCGCACGCGGGCGGAGGCCATACCCGTATCGCCCGGCTGCCGGCGTCCGGCCCGTCATCGGTGATGGGCGAGGGGCTGGGGGATGCCGGCGGAGGTAGCGGATCGGGGGTCGGGATCGCGTCGGGAGCGGTGGTGGTGGGCGCAGGTCGCGTCGTCTCCGGAAGGGGTCCCACGGCCGTGTCGGTCCGGCCCAGCCCGGCGTCGTCGCTCTGGTTGCCGGGGCTACCGACCATGGCCGTGATCAGGACCACCGCCATCACCGCCAGAGCAGCCAGGCTCCCCACCACGGCGAGGCGGGGACGGCTCGTCCGGGCCGAGAGGGCCAGACGTCTTGCCGGCGCCGATCGGGGAAGAAGCCGGCGGCCATGGTGTCCGGTGGCCGCCGGCAGGTGGGTGCCGGGACCGGTGTCAACGGCCAATTCTCGCAGGGCTTCGGCCAGACGTCCGGCCGACGGACGGGCGGAGAGGTCGTCGGCCAGGGCCCGCTCGGCGATCGCCCGCAGTGCCGGCTCGGTCGTGGCGCCCCCTCCGGCCCAGTCCCGAAGAAGGGCGCCTACGGCGGCCACGTCGGTCGCCGCCGCTGATCGGCGGGCCTCGATGTCGGTCTCGTCCACGGCTTCGGCCAGCCCGCACAGGACGGCCTGGGCACCTTCGGCCACGAGGACGTGATCGGCTGTGACCCGTTCGTGGGCGATGCCCCGCTCGTGTAGTCCGGCCAGGGTGGTGGCCACGCTGGCCAGCAGGGGGGCGACGAGGGAACCGGCCTCCTCGCCCGAGCGCTCGGCGAGGCTGCCGCCGCCGACAAAGGCGGTGCACAGGCGGACACCGCCCCCGTCGAGCTCCTCGGTCGCGATCAGCTCGACCACGCCCGCCTGCGCAGCCCGGTGCAGGATCTCGGCCTCCCGGTGCAGGCGCTGCGCCTCCGGGCCCGGTTGGGCCTGCTTCACCACCACCAGACGATCACCGCGCATGCTCAGGCTGGTTCCGTGCGCCATCTCCGTATGATTCCATAATAAAGACTGAAAGGCAAGGAAAAGCTAGAGAGGCGCCCTGCCGCCAGCCCTACACTGCGGGACGTGCCGGCGCATGACCCGCTCGTGGACCTGCTGGATGAGGGGCGGGCGGGAGAGGGGGTGGCCGCCCGGATTCAGGAGCGGTCGTTGCGCCGGGCCGCTGAGGAAGGCGCCACCCTGGCCGGGCTGCTGATCGACCTGGCCGAGCGGGGATCGATGGCGGCGGTGCACACCGAGTCGGGCGCTCGCCACCACGGCACGGTGGTGGCTGTCGGTGCCGACTACTGCGTGGTCCGCACTGAGGCGGGGGCCGAGCCTCACCTCCGCCTGGACGCCATCGGTTCGGTCCGTCCTCATCCCAGCGTTCGCCAGGGCTCCCCCGACGGCGACCGGCAGCCCGTGGTCGATCTGCTCCTGGTCGAGGTCCTCGGTCGCGCCGTCGAGGAGCGGCCCCGAGTGGTCCTGCGCCTCAGGGGCGGGGAGCGGGTGGTCGGTGTGCTGCGTTCGGTCGGCGCCGACATGGTCACCCTGGTCCTCGACGGGGAGCACGGCCAGACCTGTTGCGTCCGGGCCGCAGCCATCGCCGAGGTGCTGATCGATCAGTAGGCGCTGTCGGTGTCGAGCTGCGGCTTGGCCGCTTCGACGTTCTTGCGCTCGGGGTACAGGTGCTCGAGGCTGCCCGGGGCTACCCGAGCCTGTTCGATGAAGGCATCGACGTCGGCCTGCTTGAGCCTGAAGACCCGTCCCATCTTGTAGGCGGCCAGCGTTCCCTCGTCGACGAAGCGGTACAGGGTGCGAGGTGTGACGCCGAGCCGGCGGGCCGCCTCCTGGGTGCTCATCCACACGATCTCTTCACGGTTCACGAGCTCACCTTAGCGCACCAGTGGGACATCGTGAAGTTTCCGCCCCTTCTCTGGTGTTCCGACGGGACAGTAGGTAGCGTCCGGGTGGTGACGGCACCCTTGCCCGGATCAGGAGACCGTGGCTAGGGTCCGCATCGATCGGACAGGACCGGGTGCCGATGGTCGCTACCGGAACCCACGCCTGACCCTGTGCTCCATGTAGCTTCAGACGCCACGACAAGGACCGGCAAATGGCCGACCACGCCACACTCCCGCCCGCTTCTCGCTCCGCCGGTCATCAGGGAAACGGCGCCGCACTCACCTCAGCCCGCCCGGTCCGTCCGGTCCGGCGCCTGCCTGGGGGACGGGCGGTGGTCGGTGGTCTCCTCGTAGCCGTGAGCGCCGTCGGGGTATTTGCGGCCTACACCAACGCCACCGCCTCGCCTGAGCGCTCCTACGCCGTCGTCGGCACCGACGTGGCCACCGGTCAGCGGCTCTCCCGGGCCGACATCACCCTGGTACCCCTCGACCTGCCGCTCGACCAGCGCCGTCTGGCCTTCGCCGACCTCGAGCTGCTCGACGGCGCCACGGCCCTGGCTCCCATGACGGCCGGTCAGTTGGTGCAGAGCAGCGACGTGGCCAAGCCCGCGGGGGGGCCCGAGCGGGCCCAGATCTCCGTGGCGCTCGATCCCGGCAACGCCCTGGGCGGTGACCCCGGGCTGCTCGGTCCGGGGGAGCAGGTGGCGGTGATCGCCACCTACACCCAGGCCGGCGAACCGCGTACCGAGACGGTCAGCGCCGGGGCGACGGTCGTGCGGGTACTGGGCGGACCCGACCAGCTGGGGAGCTCGACGGGCCTCACGGTGGTGTTGGCGGTGCCGCCCGGAGACCTCGAGCCCATCGCCCAAGCGATCGCCGTCGGCGTCGTGTCCATCGCCCGCACGACCGGCCTGGCCCCGACGGGCGGGACCTGATGGCGGGCGAACGCTTCGTCGTCCTCGGCTTGGCCCGGGCCCGCTCCGTCTGGTTCGCCGAGGTCGGCCGCTGGGCCGCCGGTGCGGCCATCCCCGTGGAGTTCCTCCGCTGCGTCTCGGTCGAGGAGCTGCGTGCCCGCCTCGTCGCCGGTCGGGCCTACTCCTGTGTCCTGCTCGATGGCGGCCTCCCGGCCGTCGATCGTGATCTGCTGCACGCGGCGAGGGAGTCGGGGGCGGCCGCTCTGGTGGTCGACGACGATCGCCGGCGCCGGGACTGGGTCTCGCTCGGCGCGGCTGCGGTGCTGCCCGCCGTCCTGAGCCGTGAGGTCCTGCTCGACGCCCTGGCCACCCACGCCGCCCTGGTGGACGATGTCGCCCCCGCCCCCCTCGACGCCGGGCCGGGAGGCTTCGGCGACCTGGGTGATCTGGGCCTACTCGCCTCGAGGGTGGCGGTGGTGTGCGGACCTGGGGGTACCGGCACCTCCACGGTGGCGGCTGCCCTGGCCCAAGGCCTCGGTGACGACCCGGCCGGCTATGGACGGGTCGTGCTCGCCGACCTGGCCCGCCACGCCGAGCAGGCCATGCTGCATGACGTCCGCGACGTCGTACCCGGGCTCCAGGAGCTGACCGAAGCCCATCGCGGTGGGGTGCCCCCCAGCGCCGAGGTCGAGGCCCTCACCTTCGCCGTCGTCGAGCGCCACTACCACCTGCTCCTCGGCCTGCGCCGAGCCCGCCACTGGGCCACCCTGCGACCCCGGGCCTTCGCCGCCGCCTTCGACTCGCTGCGCCGGGCCTTCCCCATGCTGGTGTGCGACGTCACCGCCGACTTCGAAGGGGAGGACGACGCCGGCTCAGCCGACGTGGAGGAGCGCAACCTGGCCGCCCGCACGGCGGCGTCGCTGGCCGACGTCGTCTTCGTGGTCGGACGGCCGGGCTGCAAGGGGGTGCACGCGCTGGTCCGGGTGCTGGCCGACCTGGTCGGCCTCGGGGTGCCTGCTCCTCGGCTGGTACCCGTGGTCAACGCCGCCCCCCGCCACCCCCGGGTCCGGGCCGAGCTGGCCGCAACCATCGCCGATCTGGCGTCGCCGGTCCTCGGCGGGAAGGCCACGGCTGGGTGCGTCTTCCTCCCCACCCGCCGGGTCGAAGAGGCGCTGCGCGACGCGGTACGCCTGCCCGCCCCTCTGGCGCCCCTGCTGGCCGGCGCTTTCCGGGCGGCGCTCGACCACGGCGGCCAATCTCGGGTGCCGGCCGGTCCCGAGCCGGTTCGGGTGGGGCCCGGCACGCTGGGAAGCTGGGCCGAGCACTCCTGACCACGCCGACCTGGCTGCCCACGCCAGGGTTCGGAGCAGGTTACGCATTAGCATGCCGACATGCGGACAACGGTGGAGATCACTGACGAGCAACACCGGGCGTTGGCCGAGCTGGCCGTGAAGCGAAGCCTGCGGGGCTTCTCCAGCCTTGTGCAAGAAGCCCTGGACCTCTACCTCTCCCGAGAGCGCCAGCATCACATCGAGGAGACGTTGGCGCTTCGGGGCAGCCTTTCAGAGGAGGAGTCCGAAGAGATGCGCCGGCACATAGACGAGGCCTGGGCAACGTGGCCCGAGGCCTGATCGTCGCCGACTCCGACCTCGTGATCGACTGGTTGCGCGGACGCGGTCCGGGAGTGGAGTCGATCGACCGCTGGATCGCCGAGGACCGACTGCGACTGAGCGCCATCACAGCGTTCGAGCTCCGCCAAGGCGCCGACTTCCTCGCTCGGGAGCACGCGATCTTCGTGCTGCTACGCGACCGAGTGCTCTCGCTTGACCTCGGCGCGTCACTGCGGGCGGCGGAACTCTTCGGTCGATTGTCACGTGCCGGTCGGGGAATCGGGATCAAGGACTGCTTGCAGGCCGGTACTTGCCTGCAGTACGGACTACCGCTCGCCACCCGCAACGAGCGTCCCTTCGAACGGGTCGACGGTCTGGAGCTGGCGCACCTCTCCTCGTGATCCATGGGCTGGCCCCGCCAATGTCTGTAGGGCGAGGTCGACGGCCTCGGTCTACGCTCGCAGGACTGCCCCCAGGCCGTCGGCGAGCTCCCCAGCGGGGACGATCCGGATGTCGCTCCGGTGCCCAGCGCAGCTCGGACGCAGGCGTCGACCAGGCGGGCCTGCTCGGGGTGCTCGACGCCCATGGCCTCCAGCTCGTTGCGCTACATGGCGAGGTGTCCGGGGTCCGGACCGAACCA
>JALZNY010000107.1 GCA_030857525.1 Actinomycetota bacterium | reverse complement strand
CGGTCATGCCCGGGGCCTACCCGCTGCCTCGTACCAGGGAACGTTGTCCGCTAACTTCAACCCCATCAACCACATCAGCAACAACCACACCGCCAGCCACGTCAGCAAGATGGCCTCCCGGGCGTGGCCGACGTGAGCACCATCGGGCACGTCGTGGGTCGCGAGGTCCTCGACTCTCGGGGCAATCCCACCGTCGAGGTCGAGGTCCACCTCGACTCGGGAGCGGTGGGCCGGGCCATCGTGCCCTCGGGGGCCTCCACCGGTCGCCACGAGGCGGTCGAGCTACGTGACGGCGGCCCCCGCTTCGGGGGACGGGGCGTCCTCCAGGCCGTGGGCCACGTCGAGGGTGAGATCGCCGAGGCGGTGGTCGGCCTGGACGCCCTCGACCAACGGAGCCTCGACACCATCCTGGTCACCCTCGACGGCACCGACGACCGGTCGCGCCTGGGGGCCAACGCCCTGCTCGGCGTCTCTCTGGCGACGGCCCGGGCCGGTGCCGATGAGCTCGAGCTGCCGCTGTACCGCTACGTCGGGGGGGTCAACGCCCACGTGCTGCCCGTCCCCCTGATGAACGTCGTCAACGGGGGAGCGCATGCCGACAACAACGTCGACTTCCAGGAGTTCATGGTGGCGCCCGTAGGGGCGGCCTCGTTCAGCGAGGCGCTGCGCTGGGGGACCGAGGTCTACCACGCGCTGCGGCGGATCCTGGGTGATCGGGGCCTGGCCACCGCCGTGGGTGACGAGGGCGGCTTCGCCCCCGACCTGCCCAGCAACGAGTCGGCCCTCGAGCTGCTGGTCGAGGCCATCGGGGCCGCCGGCCTGGTTCCCGGCGACGACGTCGCCCTCGCCCTCGACCCCGCCACCACCGAGCTGTGGTCCGACGGGAGCTACCACCTGACCGGCGAGGACCGGGTCCTCAGCGCCGACGAGCTGGTGGCCCTGTGGGTCGACCTGTGCGACCGCTACCCGATCGTCTCCATCGAGGACGCCATGGCCGAGGACGACTGGGACGGCTGGGCCAGCCTCACCCGGGCCCTCGGTCACCGGGTGCAGTTGGTGGGCGACGACCTGTTCGTCACCAACGCCGAGCGCTTGGAGCGGGGGATCGACACCGACGTGGCCAACGCCATCCTGGTCAAGCCCAACCAGGTGGGCACCCTGACCGAGACCCTCGATACCGTCGCTCTGGCCGTGCGCTCGGGCTATACCGCGGTGCTGTCGCACCGTTCGGGTGAGACCGAGGACACCACCGTGGCCGACCTGGCCGTGGCCACCGACTGTGGCCAGATCAAGACCGGTGCCCCCGCCCGCAGCGACCGGGTGGCCAAGTACAACCGCCTGCTGCGCATCGAGGACGACCTGGGCGAGGCCGCCGCCTACCGGGGTGGCGCCGCTCTCAACCCGAGGAGCGTGGAGCGGTAATGGCCGGGGCGAGGGGCAGGGGACGGCGGATGTGGGCGGTGCTGGTCACCGTGGCCTTCGTCGGGGTGCTCTTCGCCACCGTGTTCCCGACCCGGACCTTCCTGGCCCAGCGAGCCTCGCTCGGCGCCGCCACCGAGCAGCTCTCGGTGCTCGACGAGCAGAACCGTCTGCTGGAGGAGCGGGTGGGCCTGCTCAACGACGACGCCGAGATCGAGCGCCTGGCCCGGGAGGAGTACCACCTGGTGCGACCGGGCGAGGAGGCCTTCGCCGTCCTGCCCGCCCCCGGTCCGCCCCGGCCTCCCTCCCCGGTGGGGACGCCCCCGGGCGAGGCCGACGGCGCCAACGTGGTCGAACGAGCATGGATGTGGCTCAGCGACCGCTTCTGAGCGAACGGGAGCCCGGTTGGGCTATCCGGTGTTGCGCAGGCCGGCGGCCACGGCGTTGACGGTGAGCAGCAGGGCCCGGCGTAGGAGCTGGTCGGGTGTGTCGGTGGCTCGCAGGCGAGCCAGCATGGTGACCTGGAGGTGGCAGATGGGGTCGAGCGAGGCTTGGCGCACCTCCAGCGAGCGCTGGAGGTCGGGGTCGCGGTCGAGCAGCCGTCGCTGACCGGTGAGCTCGAGCACCTGGGCACAGGTGCGGTCGTACTCGGCCCGTATGGTGTCGAAGATGGGGTGGAGCGACGGGTCGACGAGGGTCTCCACGTAGTGGGCGGCGATGCCCATGTCGGACTTGGCCAGCATCAGCTCCACGTTGGCGATGAAGGTGCGGAAGAAGTGCCACGACTCGTGCATCTGGTGGAGTGAGTCAGACCATCCCTCGGCGGCAGCGGCCTCCAGGCCGGCGCCCAGCCCGAACCAGCCCGGGACGATCTGGCGGGACTGGGTCCAGCCGAAGACCCAGGGGATGGCCCGCAGACCATCGAGGCCGACTCCGCTGGCGGAGGGCCGCATGGCGGGGCGGGACCCGATGTTGAGCTCGCTCAGCTCCTCCACCGGCGTGGCCGTGAGGAAGTACTCGGCCAGCCCCGGGGTCTCGATGAGACCGCCGTAGGCATCGAGGGCGGCCTCCGAGACACAGTCCATGGTGGTGTCCCATGCCTCGAGCAGCTCGGTCTCGACCCGCGACTCGAGGTGGAGCACCGAGGCTTCCAGCACCGCGGCCAGGGCCAGCTCGAGGTGATGGCGGGCCAGCCCGGGCAGCCCGTGGCGCTCGGCGATCACCTCGCCCTGCTCGGTCACCTTGATGCGGCCCTCGAGGGTCCCGAAGGGCTGGGCCAGGATCGAGTCGTGCGCCGGACCCCCTCCCCGGCTGACCGTCCCGCCTCGGCCGTGGAACAGGCGCAGCGTCACCCCGTGGGCGTGGGCGACGTCGCGTAGCCGGCGCTGGGCCAGGTGGATCTCCCATTGCGACGTGGTGATACCGGCCTGCTTGTTCGAGTCGGAGTAGCCGAGCATGACCTCCTGGACGTCGTGGCGCACGCGCACGAGGTGGCGGTAGCCCGGGTCAGAGAGGAGCTCGTCGAGGATCTCCCCGGCCCGGCGCAACTCGTCGACGGTCTCGAGGAGGGGGACGAATCCGATGCGGGCCAGGTTGCCGTGGACGTCGACCAGACCGGCCTCCCGGGCCAGGACCACAGCGGCCAGCACATCGTCGGCTCCCTGGGTCATGGAGATGATGTAGCTCTCGACTGCGTCGGCGCCGAAGCGGTCGAGGGCGTCGCGGATGGTGACGAACACGGCCACGGTGGCTTGGAGGTCGTCGGCCAGGACGGTGGTCGGACCGAGGAGCGGGCGCCGGCTGACCAGCTCGCTCGACAGCAGCTGGAACCGCTCGGTGGGACCCATGTCGGAGTAACGGATGTCGGGGTCCCCCAGGCGGTGGTAGAGCTCGCTCAACACCGCGTGGTGCTTTTCGGTGTGCTCCCGCACGTCGAGGGTGGCCAGGTGGAAGCCGAACACGGCCACGTTGCGCATGATCTGGCGCAACCGGCCGTCGGCGGCCAGCTGGCCCCGGTTGTCCCGCAGCGAGGCGGCCATGATCTCGAGGTCGGCCAGGAGCTCCTCCCGGTCGTGGTAGTCGAGCCCGCTTTGGTGGGTCGTGCCTTCGCGCAGGCGGTGGCGGGTGTTGAGGAGCCGCCGTCGGATGTAGGAGCACTTGAGCCGGTAGGGCTCGTGCACGTTCAGCTTTCCGAACTCCTCGTGGACCTCGGGGAGCACGGTCTGGTCCCGGGCCAGGCTCTTCTCCAGGACCTCGGAGGTCCCCACGACGGTGGTGGAGTTGCTCAGGTCCCGGACGAGCTCGTCGACGCTGGCCACCAGGTTGGCCAGGGCGTGCTCGTGCTGCAGGGCCAGGATCTCAGTGGTGCGCGCCGAGGTGACATAGGGGTTGCCGTCGCGGTCGCCCCCCACCCAGGAGCCGAAGCGCAGCGGTCGGGCGGTGGCGGGAAGATCTATGTCGAGGCGGCGAAGCTCCGCAGCGAAGTCCTCCAGGAGCTCGGCCACGATGGTCCCCGAGAGCTGGTCGAGGTAGTACAGCACTGACTCGGCCTCGGCCCGGGGGTCGGGACGACCATGGCGCAGCTCGTCGGTCTGCCACATCAAGTCGATGACCTCGGCCAGGCGACGCTCGGTACGGGCCTCCTGGGAGGGGACCGCGGGCACGGCCAGCAGCTCCGCCACCTGGCGGAGCTTGTCGAGCATCGAGCGGCGAGCGGCCTGGGTGGGATGCGCGGTGAACACCGGACGGAGCTCGAGGCGCTCGACCACCGGCGCCACCGGTACTGGGAGCCGGGCTGCGGCCTGGATGCGGTCGACTGTCTCGGCCAGGCCGCGAGGCTGGTGGCGCGTCTTTGACAGCGCCGCCGCGTCGTCGACCTGCTGGGCCACGTTGGCCAGGTGAAAATACGCCGAGCAGGCCCGCACCAGCTGGGTGGTCGTGTGCAGGTCGAGACCGGCGAGCAGTGTCGCCATCTCCTCGGCGGGCTCGCCCGGCGAGGTCGGTCCCTCCCCGGAACGAGCCTGGCGGGTCAGGTCCAGGACCCGCTCCACCACCTTGACCAACCCGGGCCCCTCCTGGCGCTCGAGCGACTCGACGAGCAGCCGCGTAACTCGGCGTAGGTGCGACTGCAGCGACGCCGACGGGGCGATGGCAGGCTCGAAGGGCAGTATGTCCGTCAACGGCTCACCCCGGGGCCCGACCCCGGGCTCACCCACGCGCCACGACGACACCTCATCTCGCATCTCCCCCCCATGCTGGCAGCCATCAGCCCGCTTCTCGGTCAGGTCCGTGTCACGATCAGATGAAGCCGGTGTGAAATCGAGGTCATCGCACCGTGAACGCCAGCCGTTTCCGGTGCAAGCCGAACGTCTGCAGCAGGACTCGACCAGCTCCGAGGTTATCGGGGCTCCAGGGGTCCGAGAGGAAGCAGGAGCCGGGGCGGGTCGGTGGCGGTGGCGTCGATGGTGACCCGGTAGGTGTCGGCCACGCGACGGTTGGCGTAGGCCAGGTCGGTGGAGGCCAGGACCAGACGCAGACGGTGGCCGGCCTCGACCACATGCGCGAGGCCGGGCAAGGCCACGTCGAGTGGCGCCGACAGGTCGTCGGCCCGAACTGCGCTGACCTGTCGGCGGATGAGGTCGGCCCGGCCGTCAGGGGCGACGTCGTAGAGCTTGGCGAAGAACCACGTCTCGCCGCTGCCCGAGGCCAGAGGGAGGTCGAGGAGGCGGGGGACCCCGACCAGGGCGGTGTCGTCGGGGAAGGGGCTGGTGTCCCAGGCGACGTGCTGGCCGGGCACGTCGAAGGCGGGCACGTCCAGGCGGTCCTGAATGGCGGAGGTCTCCGAGGAGGCAGCGGGCAAGCCGAGCGCAGGGCTGTGGAAGCGGTCGGTCCCGCTGGTGGCCTCGTCGGGATCGTCGACCAGGCGCCCGTCGCCGGAGAGGTAGCGGATCGAGTCACCGTTGAGGTCGGCCTCGGCGGGGGCGCCGGCGTAGCGGAGGTCGCCGTCGTCGACCAGGGCGTACTCGAACGCCGGCCCGGTGTCGACCCGGCGGTCGTCGCCGAGCCAGCGGTCCCACCAGGTGAGGATCCGGGCGTTGACGATGCCGTCGGGGTCGAGGCCCTCGTCGGCTTCGCCGGGCTGGAGGGGCCCGGAGTGGCCGCCGCTGTGCCAGAGCACCTTCACGGGTGCCCCTTGTTCCCGGAGGGCCCGGGCGGAGCGCAGCGATTCGGTCAGGTTGAACAGCGTGTCGTTCTCGCCCTGGATGAGGAAGGTGGGCACGTCGACGCCATCGACGATGCCGTCG
>JALZNY010000006.1 GCA_030857525.1 Actinomycetota bacterium | reverse complement strand
TCCGAAACCACAGCTACCTCGGTATCGAGCCGCCGGCCAAGGCCGAGCTCCCGGCTTCGCTTCGCCAACGCCTCAGCGAGGGGTTCGCGGCGTCGAACCTGCGTCTTTACGAGTTGCTCGATCGCGACTTCGGCTGGGAGTGACCCCAGTCCGCGTCAGGGGCGTTTGTGGGGCGCCGGCCGAGCCGGCGGGAGAGACGGGTCAGCTGGAACCGCGTGCGCCGCTGCTGCCAGTCAAGCCAGTGGCGGACCACGTCGAGCTTGAGCGACGCTGAGGCCGCGCCTGGCGTGCGCTCGTAGCCCAACTCGTCCAGGAGCTCGCCGGCAATGGCGTCGAACAACTCCTGCTCCTCGACGGAGAGCTCCTGGCGCCAATCGCGCATGCCCTTGGTCAACGGTTGTGCGATGTTCTCGAACGCCGTACGACCGGATGTCCCCATACCGGCCAGGACCGTCTCCACCCGTTCGTGGTACGCCAGCATGCCCGGCTCGTATTGGAGGTCGAGGAACCGACACAGGGGTTCGAGTGTCGCCTCGGGGTCCTCGACCAGGTCCTCGTAGCGCACCTCCTGGTAGCGGGAGGGGCCGAGGGCAAACCCAGCGGTGCGCCCTCGGAGCACCCGACCTTTCCAGTTGAAGGCAGCATCCGCCAGGCTCTGGGGGCCGAAGCCCCGTTCGCGGTAGCCGAGCCAGGAGCTCCGACCGTCACGGATGACGTGGACGAAGCGGGCTTCAGGGAATAGCTCGCTCAGGAGGCCGATGCGCACCACGTGGCCGGGGGTCTTGTCGGCGTAACGCGGCTTGCCCTGGTTGACAGCGAAGAGGCGTAGCACCCGGCGCACGGCGTCGGCGTAGGACGGCGTAGGTTCCTGAAAGGCTTGGCGGACTTCGTCCTCGGAGAGCTGGAGGAGCGGGAAGCGGTGACTGGCGAAAAGGTTGGCCAGGAACGGCTCGGTATGAAGCCCGTGCACATCTTCGTAGCGGCGCCGCTGGCGCCCCATTGTAACGATGAACTGGGCGTGGTGAGCGACGGCGAGCTGCGAATGAGAATCGAAGATGGCGCGAACGAGCGTGGTGCCTGATCGCCCGCACCCGACGAACATCGGGAACGAGCGCTCTCGGAACGGGCTGGCGAGGCTGTGCACCACTTCAGTCTGTCCGCTCCCAGAGGCGACCACGGCCCAGCCACTCCTCCAGCCGCTCGATGTCTGTCCACAGCTCGCGCACCACCGCCGCAGGCAGCTCCCCGCTGGCCTGGGCCGGAGGACGCCGACCCACCCCCTGCAGCGCCCGGATCGCCCGCCGTCGGAGGGCGTCGGGGACGGGGGGCAGGTGGTCCAGCCACCCTCCCTTTTCCAAGCGGCGAAGGCCTGCGCTCACCCACGGCAGGTCGGCGGTCACGTTGTGGGCATCTCCGGGGGCAGGTCGTTCCTCCAGGCCCAGATGCTCGAGCACCTCCGTCCAAGCCGGCTGGGACGAGGCCACCAGGTCTTCGAAGCGCACGACGCAGATCTGCTGGCGCGGGAAGCGCTCGACGTAGGGCGCCAGCCGCTGGTGGTACAGGCTGCGCCCGACATAGGGATTGTCGGGGCGCACGACGGCGTCGGCAAGCGGGTCGGACTCGACGGCACGCCTCCAATTGTGGCGATACTGCGAGCGCAGGCGCTCAACGGGATGGCGCAGGAGGTAGATGAGTCGGGCACCAGGAACGGTGGCGGCCATTCGTTCGGCCGCCACCTCGCTGTACTCCACGTCGGTGTAGTTGGTCGACGCTTCGCCCGCCAGTTGGTCCTCGCCGCCCTCGGCGAACAGTGCGGTGTACCACGGGAGGCCCTTGTCCCAGTCCCTGGAGAAGAATCGCGGCTCCTTGAGCGAGCAGGAGAAGATCTCGGGCTGTTGCAAGAGCCAATGGTGCAAGGTGGTCGTGCCCGACTTGCCCGCGCCGATGATCACGAAGTCGGGGAGTCGAGGCCCCGTCATCTGCGACCGACCGGAAGCGCCGCTCGGCGGGTGCGGCTACGGAGCCAGTCGTATCCGGGTTTGTCCTTCAACAGCGCGCTGACTCGTCGCCGGAGCGGAACCGCCCCGAGGCCGGGGTAGGCCAGTCCGAGATGTTGTGATCTCGCTCGGTTGAACTCATCGAGGTAGCCGTTGATGCGGCGGTTGGGTGACGGGAGCAGGAAGCCGTCCCCGTTGATTTGGTGGTGATAGTGCAGGAGGAACGGCGGCCCCCACTGCTGGCGGCAGGCCTTGGCCATGCGCGCCGCGGTCACGGAGAGGTTGCAGTTGACGGGGAGCGGATCGACCACGAGCCCGGCAGTGGCCAGCGCTGCTGACAGGGGGATCTGGTCCTTGCGGAGGCGCTCGAGGCCGAGCTCGGCCAGACCCGGGCCGAGGAGCCAGTCGAGGTGGCGTCCCCAGTGCTCCCGGAGAGGGGCGCACAGTCGGCGCGGGGTGAAGAGGACGCCGCTGTTGAAATACGGGAATGTCTGTTGACCGCTGACCACCATCGTGCAGGTCTTGGCCGGTAGCTCGACGTCGAGCAACTTGTAGAGGCGCCGCCAGGTCTCCTCGGCGAGGACGTCGCGACCGGCCGGAACCGCCCGCAGCCGGTCGGGTCGGATCTCTTCGGCCAGGTCGCCCATGACCACGATGTCGCAGTCGATCGCCACGAGGACATCGAAGTCGTGGTTCTCGGCCAGCTCGAACATACGCAGCTTGTTGGAGGTCGATCGGCGGCGGTCGACCGGCTCCACCACGCGTACCTCGGCTTCGAGGCGCTCCATGTCCCGCACGAAGCTGGCCTCGGCTCCGGTGACGACGTTGACCACCACTGGAGATTGGGCCAACGATCCGCCGAAGCGGCGGATCGAAAGCACCAAGTTCTCCATCTTGGCGAACCAGTCGGGCCGGTTTTCGCCCACGCACGAGAAGAGGACGGGCGTCACCGTTGGACCTCCGGGCATCGGAAGCAACCAGAGTAGCGGTCGCCCGCCGCGCCGACGAACGTCGGACGGGCACACTGGTGGATGGCCACCGTTTCGTCGGACGCCGTGCCGAATCGGCGGTTGGTCCACCTCACCACGACCGACATGAGCCTGGCCCTGTTGCTGGGACCCCAACTACGCGCCTTCGCCGCCGCCGGCTTCGAGGTCATCGGGATCTCGGCCCCGGGCCCATTCGTCGCCGAGCTGGAAGCGGCGGGGGTACGCCACATCCCCCTGCGCCATGCCACCCGGGCTGCAGCTCCCCATCGCGACCTCTTCGCCTTGGCCGAGTTGACGAGGTTGCTCCGGTCGCTGTCTCCCGCCATCGTCCATACGCATAACCCTAAGCCGGGGATCTACGGGCGGCTGGCAGCTCGAGCTGCCGCGGTCCCCGTGGTGGTCAACACGGTGCACGGCTTGTACGCCCTTCCCGAAGATCGGCTTGCCAAACGGGCCCTCGTCTACAGCCTGGAGCATCTGGCCGCTCGCTGCTCCCTCGCCGAGCTGGTGCAGAACCCCGAGGACGTCGAGACACTGGTTCGCATCGGGATCCCCCGGGCCAAGCTCCACCTGCTCGGCAACGGCATCGACCTCCAGCGCTTCGACCGGGACCGCTTACTCGAACAGCGTCAGCGGCTTCGCCAGGAGCTCGGCGTGAACGATGACGAGGTGGTGATAGGGGCGGTGGGAAGGCTGGTGGCCGAGAAGGGCTACCCCGAGCTCTTCGAGGCAGCTGCGCGGCTGTCGGCTCAAGGGAACCCGGCACGGTTTCTGGTGGTTGGGCCCGAGGATCCCGACAAGGCCGACGCCCTGCCCGCGTCTTTGATCCGTAGCGCCGAGGCAGGTGGCGTTCGGTTCCTCGGCTATCGCCGTGACGTCGAGGCACTCTACGCCGCGATGGACGTGTATGTCCTCGCCTCGCATCGCGAGGGATTCCCTCGCTCGGCCATGGAGGCGGCAGCCGCAGGCCTTCCTGTGGTGGCGAGCGATGTGCGGGGATGTCGCCAGGTGGTCGACGACGGTAAGAGCGGACGACTCGTCCCGGTGGGCGATGTGTCCGCCCTCGCCGAAGCCCTCGACGCCCTGGTACGCGACGCGGGGCTGCGGGCTAGTTGGGGGGAGGCCGGACACGACAAGGCCATCGCCGAGTTCGACCAGCAACGGGTCATCGATATCACCTTGTCCGTCTATGATCAGTTGCTCGCCAGGGCTCGTAGCCAGCGCTGACACGGCAACAGGCCGGGTTTCGGAACTCGGGGTCTAGCATGAGGCGATGGCCGCCACTTCGGGCGAGAGCACCGAGATCGATCTCCGCGACTACGTACGGGTGATGTGGGCCCGCAAGTGGATCGTCCTCCTCGCCACCCTGGTGATGGCAGGTGCCGCCTACGGTATCTCGGATCGCCAAGAGCCGGTCTACGAAGCCATGGCCCAATTCCGGGTGGTGGCAGCCGTCGATCCCACTGTGACTCAGGGATCGCGTGCCACCTCGATCTCGCCGGAGACCGAGATCGAGGTGTTGCAGAGCGCACCGGTGCTCGAGCGGGTACGCGCAGCGTTGGGGCGCGAGGCACCACCGATCGTGGCTGAGCCAGTCAGCGGCACCGAATTCGTCACCGTGAAGGCCGAGAGCGTCGATCCCGAGACAGCCGCCGCCATCCCCAACGCCTACGTCGAAGCCTACCGTGACTACCGGCGCCAACAGACCATCGACTCCCTCACGCCGGTGCGCGACCAAATCCAAGCCCGGTTCGACGCAGTCCAGGCCGAGGTGGACGACCTGACCACGCAGTTGGGCGACGTCAGTGCTGTCACCCAGCCACAGACCTATGCCGACCTCATTGACCGGCGGGCAGCTGCCCAGAGCCGCCAGGTCCCCATTCGCACGGAGATCGACCGTCTCAACACACAGCTCGAAGTGGGCGTGACCGGTGGGGTTCGGGAGGGCTCTCCGGCCGTAGTCCCGACCAAGCCGTCCCGGCCGACCCCGGTACGCAACGCCCTGCTGGCCGTTCCGATCGGCTTGGCCTTCGGCGTCGGCTTGGTCTTCCTCTTCGAACACCTGGACGATTCGATCAGGTCCAAGGACGACCTGCAGCGCATCACTGGTCCGGATCTGCCCATCCTTGGTTTGATCCCCTCAGTTCCTTGGCGCGACCGCCGCCAGGCCCACGTGATCACGCTTGAGGACCCGAGCTCGCCCCCGAGCGAGGCTTACCGCTCCTTGCGTACCGCGGTCCAGTTCCTTGGCGTCGAGGACCCCCTCTACTGTCTGCAGATCACTAGTGCCCTGGCGGGCGAGGGCAAGACCACGACGGTCACCAACCTGGCCCTTGTCCTAGCCCGGGCGGCCGAACGACCGGTGGTGGTCGTCGACTGCGATCTGCGTCGACCCCGACTCCACGAGTTCTTCGGCGTCGACAACGAAATCGGCTTCACCTCGGTGCTCCAAGGTGAGGTCCCCTTGTCGGCTGCCCTTCGACCCTTCCCTGCCGAGCCCAGGCTGTCGATTCTGGCCTCCGGGCCGATTCCGTCCGACCCCTCGGAGCTCCTCGCCTCCCGCCGCACGTCCGAGGTCTTGGCGTCGCTGCGCGCCGATGGGACGTTGGTGTTGCTCGACACCCCGCCGGTGCTTCCCGTCACCGACGCCTTGGTCGTCTCAAGATGCGTCGACGCCACTCTGTTGGTGGCCTCATCGGGGACGGCCACCGGGCGACAGGTGCAGCGGGCGCTCGAGCTGCTCGACCAAGTCGACGCCCCGGTGGTGGGGACAGTCCTTAACAAGGCACCCGTCGGCTCCAGCAGCTACGGCTACAGCTACGGCGGCTACTACGGGCCTGACAAGGCCAGGACTAGGTCCGCGGCTCGCCACCAAGACCGCAGTCGCCGCAACGACGACAAGGCACCTGCAGGCAGAAAGTAAGGGTGTCGCAGGAACTGATGTCCCAGCGAGGCCGAGGCCCGAAGCGCGAACGGGGCGCATCTCAACGGATCCTGACCGACGTTCCAACCCGGCCGTTACGGTGGGACATTCGATGATCTCCTTCGTACGCAGCACCTTCTCGCTCATCGATCACTCGGCTCGACTCCGCTTCTACGTCTTCGCCGTGGCCTCTGTGTTGGTCGCGGGGCTGGAGGCGCTCGGGGTGTTCTTCATCCTTCCCCTGACGCAGCTGCTCGTCGTCGACCCGAACGACTCCCTTCCGGCGACGGCACGGTTCCTGGAGTGGTTCGTCGACGTTTCGTCGAATGACCAGGCCATCGGCATCCTCGGTGGTTTGGTGTTGGTTACCTTCACGTTCAAGGCGGTTGGGGCGGTGTTGTTGCTGCGCTGGGGCGTCGGGGTTTCCCTTCGCCAGGAAGCTCGCATCGCTCGGCGGCTCTTTTCCAGCTACCTCCGAGCACCGAGGTCCTACCACCTCCAGCGGAATTCCTCGGAGATTCAACGAACACTGAACGAGTCTCTGCTCCTGGTATTTCGCCGGACAGTGCCCTCGGTGATGGCGGCGATAGCGGATCTGGCGGCGCTCATCGCCATAACCCTGGTGATCGTGCTCAACGATCCCCTGATCGCCTTGGTGACCATCGCGTATTTCCTCGTCATCGGGGTCACCTATCAGCGCTTCATTGGTGGCCCGCAGAAACGAGCGGCCAAGCAAGTGCACAAAGAGGTGGCGAGGCGCTACCGACAGGTGCAAGAGGCGGTGCGGGCCAACAAGGAGCTCGCCGTGCTCCACCGGGAAGACTTCTTCGTGGAGCAGTTCTACGAGACCAAGCTCCAGTTGGCCTCGGCCCAGCGCCTGTTGGTCATCTTTCAGATGGTGCCTCGCCACTTCCTCGACCTTGCTTTTCTCTACGGGGCGGCGATGATGGCGGCATTCGCCTTTACGACCCGGTCGCCGGCCGAGGCGTTGGCCAGCCTTGGTCTGTTCCTGGCCGCTGGGTTCCGGCTCGTCAGTCCGCTCAACCGGGTCATGGCCATCTTCAGCCTGGCTCGGGCGGCCCAGCCGGCGCTCGATCAGGTCCTGGGCGACACCGCCCTCCTGCGCAGCCTCCGTCAAGACCGGGACGACACGTCCCACGGTACCCTCGGGCCGTCTTCGATCGAGTTCAGCGACGTCCGCTTCCGCTACGAGGGCACCGAGTCCGACGTGCTGCACGGGATTTCCCTGTGCATCGAACCGGCCGACGACGTCGGCGTCGTGGGTACCTCGGGAGCAGGGAAGTCCACGCTGCTCGACGTGCTGCTCGGCCTGCTCGATCCCGGGTCGGGGGAGGTCTCGATCGGGGGAGTGCCCATGCGCCAGTGCCGTACCGACTGGCAGCTCTCGATCGGCTACGTGCCCCAGGAGATCGTCCTCATCGACGACACGATTCGCGCCAACATTGCCTTCGGCATCAGTGGCGACGACATCGAGGAAGAGCAGCTCCAAGAGGCACTCCGGCTGGCCCAGCTCGACGAGTTCGTCGCTGCGCTCCCCGAGGGCCTGGAGACCGCGGTCGGCGAGCTTGGCGTGCGCCTCTCCGGTGGGCAGCGCCAGCGGCTCGGCCTGGCCCGGGCGCTCTACCACCGGCCTACCGTCCTGGTGCTCGACGAGGCCACCTCGGCGCTCGACTCCGACACCGAGGCCCGGATCGTCGAGACCATCGCCTCGCTCCGAGGGTCGCTGACGATCATCACCGTGGCCCATCGCCTCAGCACGCTCAAGCACTGCGACCGTATCTACTTCCTACGAGACGGACATGTGGCCAACGTGGGAACGTTTGAGGAGCTGACGGCCCAGGAACCCGATTTCGCTCAGCTCGTGGCCTTGGCGCAGCTCTCGCTCTCGAGCCCCTGACGGGTGGGCGAGCGAGAGAGTGGTTGCGGGAACGGGAAGAAATGCCCCGACCGCTTTGTCGCCCTCGCCACTACGTTGGGCCCTCCATGCTGACGCGCCTCGTCCCCGTCGCTCCCATCGATGTGTGCCTGGCCGGTCACGGAGCCGAGCCTCGTCCCTACCCCCCGCGCTTGCGGGGGGCGTGGGCGTGAAGCAACCAGCAGTGCTCGGCGGTACGCCCGCGTTTCCTGACGGCCTGCCCTTCGCCCGTCCCTACACCCCGCCCCTCGAGGCGGTGACCGGCCGCCTGGCTCCGTCCTACGACCAGGGGATGCTCACCAACGGACCCCTCGTGCGACAGCTCGAAGGCGAGGTCGCCGAGCGCCTCGGGGTGGCGCATGTGGTGGCGGTGGCGTCGTGCACGTCGGGCCTGATGCTGACCATGCGCCACCTCCAACACGCCGGCCCGGTGGTGTTGCCCAGCTTCACCTTCTCGGCCTCGGCCCACGCTCCCTCCTGGTGTGGCCTCGAGCCCGTGTTCGCCGAGTGCCGAACCGACACCTTCCAGGTCGACGTCGAAGACCTCCGCTCCCGCCTCGACGGCGCCGGCTCCATCATCGCCACCCACGTCTTCGGGGCACCCTGTCCGGCCGAGCAGCTCGAGGCTCTGGCTGATGAAGCCGACCTGGCCCTGGTGTTCGACGCCGCCCATGCCCTCGGCGCCATCCGTCAGGGCCGGTCGGTAGGGGGTTTCGGCGACGCAGAGGTGTTCAGCTTGAGCCCAACCAAGTTGGTGGTGGGAGGCGAGGGCGGCCTGGTCGCCACCAATCGGGATGACGTGGCCGCTGCGGTGCGCCTCGGGCGCGACTACGGCAACCCCGGCGATTACGACTGCCGCTTCCCCGGCCTCAACGCCCGCATGTCAGAGCTTCACGCCGCCATGGCGTTGGAGTCCCTGGCCATGCTCGACGAGCACCTCGAGCGCCGCCAGCTCGCTGCAGGTCGTTACCGGTCGGGGTTGGAGAAGATCGACGGCCTCGCGTTGCAGGTGGTCGATGATGGCGACGTCTCCACCTACAAGGACTTCACCATCAGCATCGACGCCGCCTTTGGCATCTCCCGGGATGTCACCCGGGCGGCCCTGGCCGTCGAGGGCATCGACACCCGCTGCTACTTCGACCCTCCCGTGCACGCCCAGCAGGCCTACGCTCACCTGCCTCCGGCCAAGCTGGCTGTCACCGACGACGTGGCCAGTCGCGTCATCTCCCTACCCATGTTCGCTCGGCTTCCGCTGGAGGCCATCGACACCGTGGTCGAGGTGCTGGCGTCACTCGGTGAGCACGCCGAGCAGGTGACATCTCAATCGAGCGACTGAACCCGGGGTGATTCCCGAGCGGGTCCTTCAGCCCTTCACCGAGGCCTCGTTTCGCAACGGATTGGCCATCGGGTTCGTGGCCCTGGTCGCCGGGCTGGTGGTTGCCTGGTGGTGGCGCAGGCACCGAGATGTGCCCTGCCCCGTGGCCGGTCTTCTGATCGCCGCCGCGGGAGCAGGTGCGGTGATCCAGGCCCAGCTCCCGGTGCCCGGCCTCGTGACCGGGCTGGTGGCCCTGGGCATCGCCGGTGCCGTCGTCGACGTGGTCCCCCGACTCCGTGTCCTCCTGCCCGTGCTGGCCCTGCCCGGGGCGTGGGTGCTGGCCACCGGGGTGGAGGTGAGCCAGAGTTGGGCACCCCTGGCCATCGGGGTGGCCGTGGCCGGCGGCGGAGCGCTGATGGCCGACTTCGACGTGCGGTGGTCGGCTAAGCCGCTCGGTCCCGCCATGATGGCGGTGGCGCTAGCCGGCGTGTTCGTCACCGTGCCCGAGACCCAAGAGGCGCTTCCGGTGCTCGGCGCCGCCCTGCCGCTGGCGTTGATCGGCTGGCCGGTGAGCCTGGCCTCGCTCGGCGCCGGGGGCTCCTTGGCGGCCACCGGGCTCCTGGCGTGGACCGTGGGCCAGGGCGGGACCTTCCGCGACACCGCCATCGTGGGAGGCCTGGCCTGCCTGGGCATGCTGGTGGCCGAGCCGCTCGGTCGCTTGCTGCGCGCCAACCGCCACGGGCGGCGGCTTCCTCGACCGGTAGGGGTGCTGGTCGCCGTCCTCGTCGCCCACGTGGTGGTGGTGCTGGTGGTCGCTCGGGTGGCGGGTCTGGGCGACGATCTCGCCGTTGCGGTGGCGATCGCCGCTCTCGCCCTAGCCGCTGGTGCCGCCGCCTCGCTGGGGATCAGGGCTGCGGCCGGGACCCGCGATCGGTCACACGCTCAGTAGGCCTCCCTGGGCCTGCCACCTAGAGTGCGTGGGTCGTTCAGGCGCGATTCCAGATGTGGTCCGGCGCCGGCGACGGCAGATCACGTCGTTCACGCCTCCACCGGACGATCTCGAGGGTCAAGCCGGTGGTGACCGCAGCCACTCCGGCCAGCGGCAGCCACCCACCTTCAGCCGGAGGCACTTCGTCGGAGAGCGGGAACAGACGGGAACCCTCGACCTCGACCATCCCCCCGGGTTCGACCCGCAATGACTGGATGCGGGCGTTCACGTCGAGCTCGACGAGACGGGCGATCCCTGTGCTGGCAACCACCACTCCCTGATCGACATGAGCGACACGCAGGCCCGTCACGCTCGTGGCTGTTCGGATGTCGACGCCTCGGGCGGCTCCGTCGATCGACCCGCCGCGGACCTCGGTGCGAGGGGCTTCGAGCACCATGGCCGTCTCCGTCGACTGGTTGATGGTGTTGTCGATGATCAGGAGGTCGCTGGCGCCGCCGTAGGCCTGGACCCCGATCTGGTTGCCCTCGAGCATGTTTCCTCGCACCTCGTTGCGCCCGCTCTCGAGGTTGTTGACACGCACTCCCACGCGGTTGCCTCGGATGACGTTGTCGACCACGACGTTGTCGGCCGATCCGAGCAGGACGATCCCGTCCTTGGCGTTGTCCTCGACGACGTTGGCCTCGATGAGGTTCCGGTCGGAGGCGAAGTCCATCACGATGCCGTTGCCGAGGTTGTCGTGCGACCGGTTTCTCCGCAGCACGCTGTCCACGACATAGCGGGAGACGATGAAGCCGTGGCTGCCGTTCCCGTACGCCTCGTTGTCTTCTACGACGAGGCCAGTCGTGGCGTCGTGGGGGTCGAAGCCGTAGAGGATGTTGTCGCGAAACACGTTGCCCCGGAAGACGATGTCTCGAGCTTCGTAGGTGTAGACCCCGAAGAAGTTGTGAGCGAAGGTCGAGTCCAGCACCTCTCCGGTGGAACCACCCAGACGCCAGGCCACGCCATAGGCCGAACCACGGTCGGATCCCAGGTACGACATCTCCGAGTTGACGATGTCGAGCCTTGAGCCCTCCTGGTACAGCACGAAGGGGCGTCCGTCGTCCGGTTCCTCGTCGGGCGCCGCCCGATCGGGGTCCCACGAGGTGATGGTGACCCCGTCGAAGCGGGCGGTGGCGCCTTTCCCGCCGAAGAACACCCCTTGCCGGTCGATCAGGCGCAGGGACGTGACGCGAGGGGCGGTGATCGTCACGGTGGTGCCGGGCCCCTGCACGAAGGCGGCGGGGAGCTCGAACACGCCGGGTTCGACCTCGGCTATCCAAGCCGGATCGGCCACCGCCTCAACGATCGCCTCGAAGGGGATCGGCCCGAGAGCGGAGGACGGGAAGTCGATCCGACGGGCGAGTTGCCCACCCTGGGTGAGCTCGATCGCACCTGGCTCGACGAACAAGCTGCGCACCTCAGGCTCACGCGGGCAGGGGTACTTGGTCACACGGAAGGGGCTGAACTCCTCGAAGCGCTCCCGCTCTGAGGTACCCACCCCGACGACCGCACCCGATGAGGAGGGCGAGCCGGCTCGCTCGATGGAGCACTCGTCGACCGGTACCGGTGGGGCCTCGGGCGGCGGCGCCGGCAAGGCCGGTCCGGTGGGAGCTTCGGTGAACGTCCCGGTGGCCGTGGACGAGTCGGGCTGAGGAAGTGGTGCAGTCGGCCTCGCGCTGGTAGTCGGGCGGGGTGGGGGACGACGCGAGCCGGGTTGCGATGGTGCTGGAGGTGATGTGGCCCTAGGAGACGTGGCTGGCGGTGCCGTGACCCGGGGAGACGTGGCTGGCGGTGCCGTGACCCGGGGCGACGTGGCTGGAGGAGACGTAGCCGGTGGCGACGTAGCCGGCGGTGAGGTAGCCGGCGGCGACGTGGTAGGCGGAGCAGTGGTAGGCGGAGCAGTGGCCGGTGGCGAGGTGGTAGGCGGAGCAGTGGTAGGCGGAGCAGTGGTAGGCGGTCCGGGCACCTGCGCCGTGGCTGGAGTGGGCAACGCCACGGCCAGAAAAAGAGCCACGGCCACAAGCAGGCGGTCACGCCGCCGCCGGCGCTCGGTAACCAACACTTTCATGCTGGCACCTTGTCAATCTGCGGCGAGTCGGTCTGCATATAGAATGCCTGGTTGGCCGTCATGGTCGCTCAGACATAGTGGGTGACCTCGGCCAGCTCCTGGTCGGCCTCTGGGGACGTCATCATCAGCACCGCTGTCATCGTCGCCCCTCGCCTCTGAGGCAGACTACGCCACCCCTGGCCACCACAGTGAGAGGCTAACGCGGGCGGGGGTCTCCTCGATGCGGAATCTGGCCCTTACCGTCGTTGAACGCTCGGTATCGTCGACTTGTGGCCCTCAACCTCGACTCGCTCATCCGGCTCTTGGAGGAGGAGCCCGAGCAGCGGCGTGCGCTGCGACGAGCCCTCCTCGGCGACGAGCCTGATCTAGCTGGTGCGCTGGCGTCGCTCACCCAGCGTGTAGAAGCGCTGGCCGAAGCGCAACGTCGCACGGAGCAGCAGGTGGCGGCGCTGGCCGAAGCGCAGCGTCGCACAGAGGAGAGCGCCTCGACGCCTTGACCGAAGAGGTGCGGGAGCTGACCGAGCAGGTGGGCGAACTGGCCGCCGCACAGCTTCGGACCGAGAACATCCTCTCGTCGCTCCTCGACGTGGTCAAGGGGATGAACGACCGGGTGGGCAAGCTCGACGGCTACGAGCTGGAGCGCCGCTACCGGGAGAAGGGCCACGCCTACCTCTCACGCATCGCCCGGCGCCTCCAGTCACTCGACACCAACACCCTGAATCTCCTGCTCGACGAGGCCGAGAAGAGCGGACGGGTTTCACCCGATGAGGTCGACTCGATCCTGTTGGCCGACGCCTTCTTCACGGGGCGACGGCGCAGCGACGGCGTTCCCGTGTACCTCGTGATCGAGGCGTCGGTCACGATCGCTCGCTACGACATCAGTCGTGCTCGTGAGCGAGCCGACCTGTTGGCCCGGGTGGTTGAGAGCGAGGTCCTGGCCGTGGTCGCGGGCGAGATGGTGTCGGCGCCGGTCCTGGCGGCCGCCCGGGATGCCGGCGTGTGGTGCGTCACCAACGGCCACACGGTCTCGCCTGAGGCCGACCGAGAAGAGGGGTAGCAGGCCGTTGCTCCCCCGGAATCCCGGCATCACACCTCGGCGGAGCCGTCGATCCAGTCGATTCGCAGCCTCGGGCCCTCGACGCTGCTGAAGCGAGCGCCAAGGACAGCGGAAGTGGCGCTACCGGCGCTGTCGTCGACCAGCGAGTAGTGCCGTCGTCATGGCGTCGGTGCAACTCGGTCCGCCGATCCTCGTGCACGATGAGGACCTCGGCGATCCCCCTGGAGGCGTAGAACGGCTGCTTGGCCACTTGCCGCGACCGCCATGTTGCCGCCAACGAGAAAGGCGAGTCCGCCGAACATCTTCGTCTCGGTGAGGCCCGGCTCGCCGCCGATCAGCTCGCGAATGCGATCCGCGAACTCCTCGTCGTAGGCCATCCTGGCGATTGCATGTGGTAGTCGGCCACCAGGCCCGAGCCCTCCTCGAGCAGGGGGGCCACCAGCTCCTCGGTGGTGCCCGGGTAGGTGGTGGACTCCAACACGATGGTGGCTCCCGCCCGCAGATGCGGAGCCAGCAGGTGGGAGGCGGCCTCAGATGTAGGACAGGTCGGGGTTGCCCTCTCGCAGCGGCGTGGGCACCGTGACCACGGCCACGTCGAAGCCGGCGCAGTCGCTCGCCTCGGTGCTGGGGAGGTAGCGACCGGTGGCCAGGGCGGCGGCCAGTTGGGCCGAGGGGATGTCCTCCACGTAGGACTAGGCCCCGGCCAGGGCCTTGACCCGGGGCTCGTCGGTGTCGAAGCCGACCACTTCGAAGCCGGCAATCGCCTACCCGTGCCGGTCGGGGATGGCACCATGGCCCTTGTGGAACCGTCGGAGCTGACGAAGGTGTTCCGGGATCACGGCGTCGCGGTGGCGTACCTGTTCGGTTCCCGAGCGGCCGGGACGGCCGGACCGATCAGCGATCACGACGTCGCGGTGCTGTTCGACTCTTCCGATCCGGCGCTCGACGCGACCGTACGCCTCGGCGCCGACCTGGCGGCCGTGCTGGGCACGGAGGTCGATGTGGTCGACCTCGACCGGGCCACCCTCGAGCTGCGGGGACGGGTCGCCGCCGAGGAGGGGCGCCCGCTCTACGTCGACGACGAGGTCCGTCGGGTCCGCTTCGAGGTCGACACTCGGCTTCGCTGGATCGAGTTTCGTCCCGTGGTCCAGGAGTTGAGCCGTTCCTACCTGCGGCGAGTGGCGAACGCGGGCCTGCGCTGATGAGCCATGGCCATGGTTGACGAGGACCGCGTCCGGCGCCTGCTGACGATGCTGGAGCGGTACCGTGCGCTGCTGGCGGAGGACAACCCTGAACGGTACCGGCGCCGCCACCTGGTGCAGACCGCGGCGCAGATCTGCATCGACTTGGCCAACCACGTGATCGCGGCCGGCGGCCACCGCGTGCCTTGCGACTACGGGGACGCCTTCCGGGTGCTGGCCGAGGTCAATGTTCTCGATGACGGCCTTGCCGATCGAATGGTGGCGCTCGCCGGTGCCCGGAACCTGATCGTGCACCTCTACGCCGAGGTGGACGACGCCCGCCTGGCCAGGGCGATCAGTGAGGGGGGCCTCGACGACCTGTCGGCCTTCGCGGCCCGAGTGGCGGCCCTGGTCGCCGACCCCTAGGTCGCTCAGCTGGCGGCCCCGTCATCGCTGCCGCAGGTCGAGGTCGCGCAGAACGTCGCCATCCGCTACGACGAGGACTGCGGCCCGGCGAAGTACCAAGCGAGCGAGTTGGGCTTTCAGGATGTGACTTCAGGCGGGGAGGTGGCCGGCGGTCGATCCCCGGGAGCGAGGTCAGCCTTGAGTGATGCTCCTATGGGTGGGAACTTGTCAAGTCGGCCTTCGGCTGCGCCAGCCACGTCTCGTAGCGGGAGGCGAGGTCAGCGTCGTACCTGATCCCGCGCTCGAGCTCGGAGATGCGAGTGGGCCAGCTGTCCAGGGCGGTGGCGACGATGGCAAGGC
>JALZNY010000106.1 GCA_030857525.1 Actinomycetota bacterium | reverse complement strand
GGTCTGGATCGAGCGCGACGACGCCTGCAGGGCCAACGTCACCGGTGCCGCGAGGGCAAACAGGGCCGGGGCCACCATGCCCAGCAGGACGTGTTGGACGACGTGGCCGCTGAAGCGCTCGGCCTCGGCCCCCGCCAGGCCGGTCTGGGTAGCCAGGGCTACGACGAGCAGACCGGCCCCGAAGGCGACGCTGCGGGGCCGGCGCCAGCGCCGGCCCCGCAGGGCCAAGCGCCGAACCCCACGGGCGTAGAGGACGACCGCCACGGCCACGAGGAGCCCGGCAGCGGGGTCGAAGGCCAGTACCGGTCCCACGCCGGCTGACGGTACCGGCCCGCTCGACGGGCCGCCCTTCGTCGTTCTCCGCCGGCTGACAGAGAACCCAGACATGAAGTAGACAAGGCGCATGGCGGAGCCCATCGCCGCTGGCCCGGGGGCCGGACGGCCGAGCATGCTGGCGGTGGGCACCGTCGTATGGCTGGCCTCGGAGCTGATGTTCTTCAGCGGCCTGTTCGCCGCCTGGTTCTCGTTGCGGGCCATCAACCCGGCCTGGCCCCCCGAAGGCGTCGAGCTCGAGCCCCTGCGCACCGGCCTGGCCACCGTCGTCCTGGTGGCCTCGTCGTTCACCATGCACCTGGGCACCAAGGCCGCCGAGCATGGCGACCGGCGCTCGGCCGCCCGCTGGGTGCTCGTCACCGTGGCCATGGGCACGGTCTTCGTCGTCAACCAGGGCCTGGAGTACGCCGGGTTCGACTTCTCCCTCGCCAGCCACGCCTACGGCTCGATCTTCTACCTGATGACCGGGTTCCACGGGCTGCACGTCGTCGGCGGCCTGGTGCTCATGCTGGCCATGGTGGGTGTCGGCACCGGCCGCACCAAGGCGTCGCTGGCCGAAGGCCTGACCGTCACCGAGTACTACTGGCACTTCGTCGACGTGGTGTGGATCGGGATGTTCTCCACCATCTACGTGTTGAGCTGATGGCGCTGCCGGCCCGACACCTCCGCCTCGTACCGGTGGTCGCGGCCGTCGCCGTAGCCCTGGTCGGGCTGCTCGGCTCTCAGGTGGGTGCGGCCGAGGAGGAGCACGATCCGCTCGGCTACGTCATCGACCTGGCCGCCCTCGACGATCCGGCCGCCGTGGCCGACGGGGCCGAGCTCTTCCAGACGGGGTGCGTGAGCTGCCACGGCCCGGGCGGCGTGGGGAGCCCCCGGGGCCCCGACATCACCGAGGCCGGGGCTGCGTCGGCGCACTTCTACCTGACCACCGGACGCATGCCCCATACGGGCGGGCCCGACGAGCAGGCCATCCGCAAGCCGCCGGCGTACACCCCTGAGGAGATCGAGGGCCTGGTGGCCTACGTGGCCTCCCTGGGTGAGGGACCCGAGATCCCCGAGGTCGACCTCGAAGCGGGTGACCTGCAGGAGGGAGGCGACCTCTTCCGGGGGGAATGCGCCGCCTGCCACAGCGCCACCGGGGCCGGCGGCGCCCTCAGCTTCGGCCAGAACGCACCCGCCCTCGACGAGGCCACTCCCGTGCAGGTCTACGAAGCCATGATCATCGGACCCGGGCTGATGCCCGTGTTCAGCACCGAAGCCTTCACCGAGGAGGAGTTGAACAGCATGGTGCGCTACGTGGAGACGCTGCAGAACCTGGGTGACCCGGGGGGATTCTCCCTCGGACGCGTCGGTCCCATCCCCGAAGGCTTCGTCGCCATTGTCATCGGGACCGGCGGGATGATGCTGGCCACCTTCCTCATCGGCCGCCGCCGCCACGGCGAGGCCGAGCCCGCATCCGAGCCGGTGGGCCAGGCCGGCCCATCAACGGGAGCCGGACGATGAGCACCGACGGCGATCAGAAGCGGCCCGAGGACGAGGGCGGAGCGGGAGCCGAGGAGCGCCGGGCCCAGCGAGTCGACGACCGGGCGGCGCGCCTGGTGGTGGCCGCCTTCACCACCAGCATCGTGGGTGCGCTCATCCTGGCCGTGGTCTACATCCGCGGGGGCCAGGCCCAGTGGGAGGGGATCGCCCTGGCCCTGTCGCTCGGGGGCATCGGCCTCGGCATCGCCCTATGGGCCCAGTACTTCATGACCGACGACGAGGTGATCGAGGAACGTCACGCGCTGGCGTCCACCGAGGAGGAGGTGGGGGCCTTCGCAGAAGCCTTCGAGGCGGGCGGGCAGACTCTGGCCCGCCGGGGTCTGCTGGCCAAGCTCGCCCTGGGGGCGATCGGGGCGCTCGGCCTGGCCGCGCTGTTCCCCATCCGCTCCCTCGGCCCGCGGCCGGGGCAGGGCCTCAAGGGCACCGCCTACGGCGGGGCCGGTCGCCCGTTGCGCCTGGTCAACGCCGAGGGAGCGCCGATCCGGCCCACCGAGCTGTCCCGCACCGGGCTGGTGACCGCCTGGCCCGAGGGCCACGAGCACGATGCCGACGCCCCCACCCTGCTCCTCCAGGTCGACATCGAGCAGTTCCGCCCCCTGCCCGGCCGGGAGGACTGGGTGGTGGGTGACGTGGTGGCCTACTCCAAGCTGTGTACCCACACGGGCTGCCCGGTCGGGCTCTACCAGACCGATCTCGACCTCCTGCTGTGCCCGTGCCACCAGTCGACCTTCGACGTGCTGCACGGGGCCGAGCCTGTCTTCGGGCCGGCCGCTCGGCCCCTGCCCCAGCTCCCCCTCGACGTCGACGAGGAAGGCTTCCTCATCGCCACCGGTGACTTCTCCGAGCCCGTCGCCGGTGGCTTCTGGGACCGGGGGCGGACATGACCGCACCTGACGCGGTTTCCAAGGCGACGCCGCTCAGCCGGCGCACCGCCCGCTGGATCGATGCCCGCGTCGGCGCCGCCAGCTTCGCCCGCAAGGCCCTCGACAAGGTGTTCCCCGACCACTGGTCGTTCCTGCTCGGTGAGCTCGCCTTATGGTCGTTCGTCATCCTCATTGCCACCGGCGTGTGGCTGACCTTCTTCTTCGACGCCAGCATCGAGGAGATCGTCTACGAGGGCAGCTACGTACCCCTGCAGGGCATCGAGATGTCGCGGGCCTACGCCAGCGCTCTCGACATCAGCTTCGACGTGCGGGCCGGCATGGTCATGCGCCAGGTCCACCACTGGGCGGCCAACGTCTATCTGGCCACGACCGTCGTGCACCTGATGCGCATCTTCTTCACCGGGGCGTTCCGCCGCCCCCGGGAGCTCAACTGGCTCCTCGGCGTGGGGATGCTCATCTTCTCCATCGTCAACGGCTTCGTGGGCTACTCGCTGCTCGACGACCAGCTCTCGGGCACGGGGCTGCGCATCGCCTACAACATCGCCATCGCCGTCCCCATCGGTGGCACCTGGCTGGCGTCGATGTTCTTCGGCGGGGACTTCCCCGGTCCCGACCTGATCGAGCGGCTCTACGTCATCCACATCCTGTTGCTGCCGGCGGTGATCATCGCCCTGCTGGGCGTCCACCTGGCCCTGGTGGCTCGCCAGCGCCACACCCAGTTCAGCGGTCCCCGCCGCACCGAGCGCAACGTGGTGGGCGAGCGGGTGTGGCCCACCTTCGCGGCCAAGGGCGCGGCCGCCTTCTTCCTCACCTCGGCCATGCTGTGCGCCCTCGGCGGCCTGGCCCAGATCAACCCCATCTGGCTCTACGGCCCCTATCGCCCAGCTGAGGTCAGCGCCGCGTCGCAGCCCGACTGGTACATGGGATGGCTCGACGGAGCGCTGCGCCTGTGGCCCGGGTGGGAGATCCGGGCCTTCGGCTTCGAGCTCCCCACCCCCTTCTTCCCCTCGGTCCTGCTCCCGGGGGTCACCTTCGCCCTGCTCGCCCTGTGGCCGTTCCTGGAGGCCCGATTGACCAAGGACCAGGCCGAGCACCACCTCCTCGACCGGCCTCGCGACCGCCCCCTGCGCACCGCCTTGGGGGTGGCCACCTCGGCCTTCTACGTGGTGCTGTTCTTTGGCGGGGCCAGCGACGTGCTGTCCGTGACCTTCCAGACGTCGGTCAATGCCCTGTTCCAGGCCTTCCGCATCGCCCTGCTGGTGCTGCCGCCCGTCGCCGGTTTCGTGACGTACCGCCTGTGTCAGGAGCTGGCCCACCGCGACCGCCCGGGAGCCAGCGATCAAGCTCCGGCCGTCGCCCCTGCCGCAGCCGACGACGGTGCCGCCCACCGCCGGGAGATCGAACCGGAGGACGAGCCCGAACGAGACCCGGCCTCAACAGCCGGCGCCCCCCGCCGCTGAGCGGGTCACCCAGTCAGTTGGGAGTGGCTACGCGATGGCCGAGGTCCTTGGCCGCGGTTGCCATCCGATCGTCGTAGGTGACGACTGCGCCCAGGTCCGTGCCGAGCTGGCCGGCAGTGGCCAGGTGGATGGCATCGAGGGAGCGGACCTCTTCGGGAAGAATGGTCGCGGCGGCGTTGAGGACACGGTCGTTGACCCGTAGGAGATCAACCCGAGCGAGCACCTCGCGGCCACGCCCGACGGCCTCCTCACCTGCAGCCAGGAGCGCACGCAGCACCTCGGTCCGGGCCAGGGCACTCGACACCAAGGGACGCCGGCGCCGGAGGTAGTGACGGAGGGCGGCCGATTCCGACTCCCGGACCGCCAGCTTTACGATCGCCGAGGAGTCGAGGTACGTAGCCTGCATCAGCGTTCGTCCTGGCGCAGACGGGCGAGCACCACGGACGGCGGTTCGCTGTCTGGCCCCATCACCAGAGGCTCCGGCAGGTCATCGAGCTCGCCAGTCGCAGTTTCCACCTCCCCCGAGGCCCACAAGCGCTCGAACGGGCTGCCCTCGGGCGGCGGCGCCAAGAGGGCCACCGGACGGCCCCGGTCGGTGATCTCGATCGTCTCCCCGTCGCTGACCCGGCGAAGCAGCTCACTGGCCCGCTGGCGCAGTTCCCGTACCCCGACGCTCATCACGTGCTACTTGTAGCACTTCGGTTGCAGGAGTCGCAAGCTTGACTGAGGGGAGCCGGGATCAAGCGTGCCGGGAGGTGAGCGCTACCCGGGAGACCATGCGGCACATCGAAGGGTTCGTCTCGGCCAACATCCATCGCAGCCACGACAGCCGTGCGAGGTCATCGACACGACCCGTGGGGCGCGCAGCAGGTGACCTTGGCCAAAGCCTTCTGCAGTGCCTTCGATCGAGACTTCAGCCCGTGCCCCGGACGGATCAGTCGCGGCGGCGGGACTGGCGGGCGTAGCCCCAGAGGCAGGAGGCGCTGAGCAGGGCCCCGGGAATGAGGGCCCACAGCCCGAGGGCCAGGCCGTTGGCCATCACCACCAAGCCCATCCCCATGCCGAAGGGCCAGATGCTGGCGTGGGGGAGGTAGGCCTCGCCCTGGACGGCGGGATCGCCTGCACCGCCTTCGCCGGGACGGTCGGGATCACCCGCATCGGTATGGGCCCGGGCCTGGACGGCGAGGTAGCCGCCTACGATGACGGCCATTCCCCCGGCCAGGAACAGCATGGTGGTGCCGGACTCCTCGGACGAGGTCACCCCGTAGACGGCTGCGGCCACGGCGAGGAAGGCGGCGATGCCGAGGAAGATGCGGGACTGCACCCGCATCCCGGCCAGCTCCGGATCGTCGTCGGTCTCCATCAGCCTCCGGTGCTCGTCTTGGGATCGGCCCCGACCTGCTCCCGGGACTCACCCACGTCGGAGGAGTACAGCCCGTGGCGCTGGTCGAAGACCGGCCGGTTGGAGTGGATGGGCGGCAGGGGCCCGTCGAAGTTGTGCGGTGGCGGCGGGGAGGTGGTGGCCCACTCCAGGGTGTGACCACCCCAGGGGTCGTCGCCGGCGGGCCGGCCTCGTCGCAAGC